>JBDKUO010000004.1 GCA_039679645.1 Armatimonadota bacterium | reverse complement strand
TGCTTTTATTGGGGTAGATTTTCCACTTTTTTGCATTTGCGCTTCGTTCCACACGCTCAGAGCTTGGGGTTTCCACTTTCTTTGAACCAACAGATTTGAGATTAGCTATGCCTAACGCAACTGCCTCTTGGGGTCAGGATGCAGAGGACGGCAGATTTGGTGATCTTTCAAAGTTGGTGACCCAGAATCTTAAGTTTGTATTGGAGGAGAGCTTTGACTGGGAGATAAAGCACAAAACAGGCTGCAGCCTATATGGTCGCAGTGATTCCAGACAAGACTACAGGAATGGATACCGAACTAGAGACATTCTCACTCGCTTTGGCATGCTTAAAGATGTAAAGGTTCCCAGGCTTCGCTACTCCGGTTTCATACCATCTATCCTGGTGCCAGGACGATTAGCATTTCGTTGGTGACTGTGTATGCATTGCCATAAGCTCGTCACCATCAAAGACACGAAGCACACCATCCTTGAGCCTCACCACAATCTTCTTTCCAACCAGCTTGTAAGGCACCTCATACCTGCTGCCCTCCACGCTTATTGTACAGTCCTTGGCAACCTTGCGATACAACCGCATGGATACATCACAAACATTCGGCGGCAGAGACAGAAGAAATGCTTTTTCAGACTCGAAGCGATCTACTACGCGTTCGCCGGTAGTGCCGTGAATGCGGTGAGACTTTCTTCGAGGAACAAGAGCAGGTCTCTGTTCGCCATCTCAATGTCCCTGAATGAGTAACCTCTCCAGAACCTCTCACGGATGAAATCCATCGGCCTTTCGACCTTGCCTTTTACCCAGGGCGAATAAGCCGGTGCGACTTTCGGGGTGAAGCCATAATGGTCGGCGAGAGTCATCAACCCCTGCGTGAACTCGCTCCTGCCAGCGAGCTTCCCAACAAACACATTTCGCATCCGGTCGTAGAGTATTTCGGCCGGCATACCCCCGAAATAGGTGAAAGCACGCTGGTGAGCGTCAAGAAAGCTGGTCATGTCGCACCGCTCAAGAAACTCGCAATACATCTGACGGGAAAAGCCAAGCACCATGCTGAACATGTAAAGAGTCTTCTCGCTGCCGTCAGAATGGACTACTTTGAAATCACCAAAATCCACCTGAGCTTGCCATCCCGGCCGGTCTCGAAGCGGATATAGGCTATACGACTGTTCTCCTGCTTTATTTCCTGGACCAGGTCCTTGACTATCGTATAGCCGCCACTGTATCCCAGTTTCCTCAATTGGTCAAGAATCCAAGTCGCGCGATAACCCGAGTCTTCGTTTAGCCAGCTTTCGACTGTCGATCTAAAAGGATCCAAAATGCTGGACCTATGCACTTTCGACCGGCATGCTGTTATAAGTAAAGGATTCTGGGCATATTTCTTGACGGTACGCCGGTCCCGGCCGGTCTTTCGGGCTATCTCTCGATAAGATAATCCCTGGCGGTTAAAATAATTGATGTCCACTTTATTCTCCCGTGATATCATAATCGTGACTCCGTGGTTGCTTGCTAACAATCATACGGAGCCAACGGGCGGAAGAGTCATCTCCTCCGCCCAACTTTAACTCACGTGCTTGCGCGCCATAGCGCTACAGCGCGCAGGCGAGTGGTACATTTTTACACCGCTATATTTGGAGAATTTTTCACCGGCGATGACACTAGCTGTCGATGATGTCTTAGGTGATGACGTAGATCACCAGTTGTGCTGGGCGTACAGGATGTCCAGGCTTGCTGATGCTGTAGATGAAGATGATCGAGCTGAGTGTGTAAACGATCTAAGGCAAGTGTATCGAGCAAGGAATAGATCACAGGCTTTAAAAGCTTTTTCCTGCTGGGCAGCGAAATGGACTCATAAATATATCGGATTTGCAGCAGAGCTGGAAAAAGACCTGGGCAAGTTGCTCTCGTTTTTCTCTTGCCCACAATCGCATTGGCAGTATATTCGCACCAACAACCCAATTGAACGGCTAAACCAAGATATTCGCAGCCGATCATATGGCTGGGCTGGATTTCAAAACAGAGAAAGCTGTTACAGGCTTTTATACGGGCTTTTCTATCAGAGAAACAAAGACTGGAAGGAAATACCTAAACTTGATTTTACACACTACAATTGACACGACCTATAATCTTGACATATTGCTGCGCGATCTTTAAGGTGGTGCAATGGAAGATCACGAAACTCCATCCAGCTGACACATGAGAGATGTCGGGCAATAATTTCTATGCTATCGGTGGCGGAAGCACAAATTCACACACCGCAGAGCTGTTGACACTGATACAGATGCCAGCCCTGCTAAGTTTTAAACTTAAAACAGGGCAATATTGATAAACGTGGAACCAAGGATTCGATCTATCGGGGTATCTATATCAACTATGCTGGCAACTGAAAGAAGGCACTTGCTTTTTCTTGCTACATGGATAATAATACCTATAGTCAACAATAAACGTAGGTAATTCTATCCATGAAAAAACGTGGCCCAACCGCTTCCGCAAGAGAAGATGCGAAACGTCTGATAAGAGAGAAAAGCGGGATCATCCGGACTGCTGAAGCAATTCAGGCAGGCATCCACCCACGTACACTTTACGAACTTCGTGACGCTGGCGAACTGGTGCAGATGTCGCGCGGCGTATATCGGCTGGCAGATCAGCAGCCAGTATCGAACATTGATGTTGTGACTGTAGCGGCGCGCATTCCCAGGGCAGTCATCTGTCTTGTTTCGGCTCTGGCTTTCCACGATATTACAACGCAGGTTCCTCACACCGTCTCCATTGCACTCGAAAAAGGTGCCGAGACGCCGCGGTTGGACTATCCGCCCATCACCGTTCATCGCTTCTCTGGCGATACCCTCACTCAGGGAATTCAAGAGCATAAAGTAGATGATGTCGTGGTGCGGGTATACAGTCCGGAGAAAACGCTGGCGGATTGTTTCAGGTTCAGAAACAAGCTCGGAATGGATGTCGTTCTGGAGGCACTTAGGCTTTATAAGGCAAGGAAAACATTCGATATCGGCGAGCTACTTAAGTATGCCAGAATATGCAGGATCGAAAATGTTATGAAGCCTTATATCGAGGCAATGCTGTGAATACTAGACCCATCAAGAATCTTCCCGCTTCAATCCGACAGCGCCTTCTCAATAAGGCCAAGGCTGATAACCGGCCATTCGCCGAACTGCTGCAGTATTACGCGATGGAACGCTTTCTGTATCGCTTATCGCAGTCTCAGCATGCGAACAGGTTTGTCCTAAAGGGTGCTCTGCTGCTGCGCGTCTGGAACTCTCCCGCAACTCGCCCAACAATGGATATTGACATGCTTGGCAGAACCAGTAACAGCGAATCGGATATCATTGCTCAGTTCCAAGATGCGCTTCAAACAGACATTGAGCCGGACGGGCTCATCTTTGACACCCGGACAATTCAGACTGAGCGAATCACGGAAGACGCAGATTATAAAGGAATACGGGTGCGCTTTCAAGGACTGCTGGACTCGGCTAGAGTTAACATGCAAATCGATATCGGATTTGGAGATGTTGTGTATCCCAAGCCGGAGACTTCTGAACTACCAACCATTCTGGATTCTCCGGTACCGCGATTGCTGTGCTACAGTCGCGAGAGTGCTATCGCAGAGAAGTTCGAGGCGATGGTAAAGCTGCGCGAGTTGAACAGTCGGATGAAGGACTTCCACGATATCTGGTTGCTGTCTCGCCAATTCGATTATGATGGTGCAGTGCTTTCTGAAGCTATCAGGCGGACATTCAGCAATCGAAATATGGAATTGACTGAAGAAATCGTGGCTTTTTCCGAAGAGTTCGCTTCCGAGAAGCAAGTACAATGGACGGCTTTTCGAAAACGACTTCGGGTTGATGATTTGCCGGTCGAGTTTAGCGAGATCGCATCGGTAGTGAGAGACTTTCTTGCTCCAGTAGCAACGGCACTACATTCCGGCGAAGCATTCGCTTCAAGCTGGATTGCCCCGGGACCGTGGGTACAGTGAAAAGGCTCGCTAACACGGATTTGGCCAAGCATGAACAGCCGTATAACTGATATCGAAAGCAGAATGATTGAGATTGAGCAGCGACTGGGAGCGCTCGATGCAGAGCGTACCGAGTTAACCCGTGAGTTGAATGAACTCCGAGACCAAGTCGCACTGGAGAAGGAGCGAGTTTGTTCGATATCATCGTTTCCAGATGCGCCAATCACCAACAGCTCACATGCCGAGGAGAAGATCGCTCTCATCCGCAAGCTCTTTCGCGGACGCGATGATGTATATGCCCGCCGATGGGAAAGTCCCAAGACCGGCAAGTCAGGTTACCAACCGGCCTGTCATAATGAGTGGGTAAATGGACTGTGTGATAAGCGCCGCGTGAAATGCGCGGACTGTCCACATCGCGAGTTTCTTCCTCTCACCGATGCAGTTGTTCGCAATCACGTTGCAGGCCACGAGCGAAACGGCGCTGATAGCTCATACCATTTCGTCATTGGCATCTATCCAATGCTCAATGATGAAACCTGCTGGTTCCTTGCGGCAGATTTTGATAAGGCAACATGGCAAGAAGATGCACTGGCATTTATGGATACGTGCGCCATTCACAACGTCCCCGCCGGGCTGGAGCGCTCACGCTCGGGCAATGGAGGTCACGTCTGGATATTCTTTGCTGAACCCGTTCCTGCGAGCCTCGCGCGTCAACTCGGAGCATTCTTAATGACCGACGCCATGAGGCGCAGACCGGAGATCGGGTTTGATTCCTATGATCGATTCTTCCCTAATCAGGACACCCTGCCCAAAGGTGGCTTTGGTAACCTCATCGCGCTGCCGTTCCAGGGTGCAGTTCGCAAGCAGGGCAATACTTTGTTCCTCGACAAACACTTCGTTCCTTACCCCGATCAGTGGGCGTTTCTGTCATCGCTGCGGCCGATAGGCTTGTCTCATCTCATAAGTATCGTCGAGCAGGCTCAAAAGAACGGCCAGATAACCGGTGTGCGGATGGTCGTGACTGATGAATATGATGATGAACCCTGGGCTGCTTCCCCGTCCCGCAAGTTGAGCGATATTCCCATACAAGGTCCGCTCCCGGAAAGTGTGAATCTTGTGCTGGGCAATCAGGTTTATGTGGAGAAAGCTGAACTTCCGGCTGAGCTCAGAAACCGCTTGATCCGGCTGGCTGCATTTCAGAATCCAGAGTTCTACAAGGCGCAGGCGATGCGACTGCCGACATTCGGCAAGCCGAGAATCATCTCGTGCGCTGAGGACTTTCCAAAGCACATCGCACTGCCGCGTGGATGTCTGGATGAAATCGTCGAGTTGCTGCGCTGCCAGGGCGTTGGAGTTAAATTGCAGGATGAGCGATATCCTGGCACGCCTCTTCACTTTGAGTTCCAAGGTGAATTAACTCTTGATCAGGCAAACGCGGCATCAGCATTGCTCTCACAAGATACCGGAGTCCTTGCCGCAAGCACGGCGTTTGGAAAGACCATAATAGCCATCAATGCGGTTACGCAGCGAGGAGTCAACACACTGGTGCTCGTCCACCGGCAGCAACTGCTGGATCAGTGGGTGACCCGTCTCTCGACATTCCTTAATATTGATCCCAAGCAGATCGGCAGAATTGGCGGCGGTAAGCATAAGCCTACAGGTATCATAGATGTTGCGCTTCTCCAGAGCCTGTGCAGGAAAGGCGTGGTGGATGATATCGTCGCCAACTATGGGCATCTGGTTGTCGATGAGTGTCATCATATATCCGCGAGCAGCTTCGAACAAGTAACGCGCGCATGTAAGGCGAAGTATGTGCTTGGGCTGTCGGCAACACCCGCTCGAAAAGACGGGCATCATCCTATCATCTTCATGCAGTGTGGTCCTGTCCGGTACAGAGACAACGCCAGGGATCAAGCGGAGTTGCGCCCATTTGAACACAGGCTCATCGTGCGTAGAACTGACTTCAGATTGCCGCTGGAGCTCTCCGTTCAGGAGAAGCCGCCAATCCAGGACATCTATTCCGCCATCGTTGCGGACACACGCCGTAATGACATGATCCTTGACGATGTCATCAGTGCTATCGAACAGGGGCGTTCGCCGGTCGTTATAACCGAGCGCAAGGAACATTTGGAATTCCTTGCCACTGAGCTCAATAAAGCCATTAAAAATGTAATTGTGCTCAAAGGTGGCATGGGTACGCGCCAGAGAAGGGCCGTGGCTGAGGAACTGGCTGCGATACCGGATACAGAAGAACGGGTGATAATTGCGACCGGTCGTTATCTCGGCGAAGGGTTTGACGACGCCCGACTCGACACTCTTTTTCTCACAATGCCGATCTCCTGGAAAGGCACCCTCGCCCAATATGCAGGACGACTGCACAGGCTTCACGCAGCCAAGAACGAGGTCCGCATATATGACTACGCAGACCTGAATGTGCCAATGCTAGCCAGAATGCATGAGAAGCGACTCAGAGGATACAGAGCGATTGGCTACATCTTCTCTGAAGTGAAGTCAACCTGATACAAAATGGCCTCGATTGTTGCCCGTTATCGGTTATTATGCAATACCAATGCATGATAGCCGATATACGATGTGCTGCGTCTCGCCAACTGCTTGGACCAATGCCGGGTGCACGCCACGTTTATAGTAAATTTCCTCTCCCTTGACGGAGAGAGGGCTAGAGTGAGGGTGAAACCACAACCGTGATCCGGCAGTGTGGCGGCCAATAGTAAAAGAACTGGCTTTAGCATCGGCAATTACTCCGCAACATGTGGCAGATCTAGTTGGAATGTCCCACAAGGTATCGGATTGAAGATGCTCTCAAGAATCAACTCGGAATAGATGGTTGATAGCCATTTCCAGATCCTCAAGTTCATAATCATCAAATATAGTCACTTCCTCGGAATCCTGTCCGAGCATCAATCTCAGTCCATTGAGAAACCGTGATAGGAGAAGATAGTGTGGATCATCTTCATGGGCAGGGAAAACCTTCTTCACAAGATCAAGTGTCTTCGCAGCAGCTCTTACTATGTCATCGAAAAACTGGGAAAGCTTGTCCTTATGCCGCTCATAAAGCACATGGTCCCAAGATTCTTCTGAAAGCAGGAAAGTATGCAGAATGCCCATGAGTTCTATCATCGGCTGTAGAGCCAGTAGAATACCAGCTATTCCCAGGTAGGCTTGGAGTTCTAGAGGCGTCTCTACGTCCATATGAGGCAGTAGTGTTATTATATCTTCGGGGACATCCACTATGATGAATGTGTGGAGCATTTCTATATGGCCATCTGCAATCTCTTCCAAATTATGCGAAGCAACTCTGTACGCCTTGTCTATAAGCCGCTTCCCTTCACGAATAGGTATGAAATAGAAAAAGTCAGCAGCATCTTGTAATCCAATCAGTGCCGATGCCAGTGGAACGAACGATCTATCAAGCTGATATATATTCTCAACCGAGTAGGCTATAGGGATATATGTGAACTTGCCATCAGTATATATTTTATTGGGCAAGATGATGCCCGCTTGGTCGCTACTGACATTGGCAAGTAATTCTCTAGCTTTGTTAAGTAAAGCATTTGCATGAGCTTCTCGCTTAGTCCTGACATAATTTAGTGGATCCGCTTGCGGCAAGGCCGGTGGGTCTAGAACCCAGACTTCAAGCAGTTCATCTAGCTGCTTATAGACAGTGGTCTCTTCTGCATCCAAGCTCGATGCATAGAAGTAGTCTGACGAAATCCGAAACAGGTCATCAAATGCAGCATGAAGGTTTGGTAATAGTGCGACCACATCCTTGAAGTTGATGATGCATAGTCGGCCTGTGTGATGATCTTTTTCCTCGTAGTATTCCATAAGTTGCTGTACAAAGTTTTGCAGATGGCTTGAGAATCCGCTTACAGCGCTCCTGAGTGCAGATTCTATTTTTTGGGGTGCCTGCTTGGGTGGATCTACAGCCTTTTGCATAGACTCAAACAAACGGACTGTTAGCTTACCATTATCGAGAGCGCGATTAAGATCGTAGCGTTTGCCGGCGATTGTACGCTGAGCCATCTTTTCGAGTGCATGAACAAAGGAGAGAGCATCACAGCGAATGCCATACCACAGTTTCTGATAGCTGTAGTAGCTATCTGAGGTGTATCGTACGCCAATGAGGTCTTTCCAGACTACGTTCTTCTCAACGTCTGATCTCAGATGCAGATTTTCGCGGGGAATCTCCTTATATGTCTCATCTACCAGAGGCATCATACCAGCAGGCAGCAGCCATAATCCTTGGGATTTGTAGCACTGACAAAACGGGAATACGGAGCGAAAAACCTCGAGCCTGGATACTGCTTGGGCGTTTGGTGTATCGTCGCCTGCATGATCTATAAAGAACTCAACGTAGATATCAGTTTCTGTGAGATCGATGGTAACACTATCCGTCTGGACTTTCAGGTAACCGACAATTTGACTACGGTTCCTATCGAACCAATTCAGATATAGTGGCTCGTCATATCGGTACAACCCTATAGCAAATCTGCAAAAGGCTGTCAGCTCTAGATCAAAAACAGATGGTTCTTCAATTACATCATCACGAATGGACGGCCATACCGCTATGTCGACTCCAGATATAGCGCACCAGTCTAGGAAGTCCCCAAGGCTTTTGACATCCGATATGAGGGCAGTCCCTGGAATACGAAGACAGACTTCTTCAAGGAATTGCTTGCACATATTTAGACCACGCTCGCCTGTATGGAACTTGAGCGACAGATCTTTAAGTGCTGGAAAAGCGCCGACTTTTTCAGGAGAGTCGCCAAAAATCTCAAGCATTTCATTGATCGTATTGACTCTAACTGTTGGCGAAAAGCTCACACCGAGAAGGAATGGTCCCCCGGGCCCCGCTAGATTGAAAGCGGCATCAAACAAATCCTGGTTCATCCGCACTGCGCGAGCCTCTCCGCCCTGGAAGAGACCTTGCAGTATCGCCAGAGTGGTCGCGACCTCTGATTCCAAGGCTCTTTGCGCCAATGCTGACAAGAATGACTTGTGCTCAAGTCTATTCCAGCAGAGGGCATTCGCCGTAAATGTGGCAAGACCATCCAGAGGTATGGCGTCTATCACCTTCAAGGCTGTGTTGGTTGGCGATGGGTAATCATCGTGAAGCAACTCCACCAAATGCTCAGATCTGACTTGATGAAGGCCACGGAATTGTCCATCTTCGGAGGTAACGTATTCTCCTATCAGTGATGCGAGCACTTGTTGGGGATCTTTGGTAAGATGAATTGTTTGCATTAATTTTCTGATGTCTACAGAAACACCAAGGAAATCAGCGAGCGTGACACACCTGAGAATCTCGATCTTCGCACTGTCTTCGCTCAGCATGTCAAAAGCTTTTATCTGATCACTCAGCCGCTCCTGCAACATCTGACCATGGGTAATAAGGTAAACGTATTCCATAAGCAAGTGCGTTTCGCCAACCTTCTCATATGCCCATTCCGCAGAGTCTACCGACGGATGTACCTTGCCTTGCGCCTTGAATGACTGGAATATCTTCTTTGCTTCCTCTATGCTGAGATATGGTTCTATCAGCCTGTAGGTCAAGCTGCTTTGGCGAGAGAAGCGATGCCAGTCTTCCATCCGTATTGTAACAAGGACACGGGCACCTTTTGACATAGCAGTCTGAGCAATGATAGACCATAGACTAGTGCGCCAGTCAGCCCCATCTATAAGCACCAAGATCGGTAAGCCCAAGCTACGTTGAAAGTCGATATAGTTCAGAATACGCTCTACTTGCTCTGGCTCTTGAGCTACACGAATAAGAAAAGTGTTCTCGGCTGCCCAGTATGTACGAGCATACCGATAAGCTAGTGCGGATTTGCCCTGCCCGCTGGCAGAACGAATCACGCAGACACTACTCATCGCGAGTGCTTCATCAATCCGTTCCATCCATTCGGGTCGGAGAACATCCACACCGGCTGCGATATGTCCAGGACGAGTTCCTTTTCCCTCGAAGAAATCAAAGGGACTAGAATCCTTATCCCAAGATATACGTGTGACAAGTCCTGCGCCATAAGCATCGAAATCACTCTGCCTTGCCAAGTTCTCGTTGGTATCCACGTATACCCGATCAATATCAGCACGAACAACATGTTTGCGATTCGCTGCCCAGTCCAGCACATGCGCTAACAGCACACGGATATGAATCTCTACGGCATCGCTGTTGAGACGGAAAGCCTTTGATGCCGCCCTGCGCAACGACTGCCATACCTTTTCCTCCGGAAGCGATGTTATTGTTAGCCTGTTTACTAATTGATCTGCTTCAGAAGACGATATACTTGCTTTTTTACAGAGGTTTCGCAGCATCCTTTGAATCTGTGCTTTATCTTTCCTTGACAGCACATGTATCCGGGCTAATCGCGAAAGGCTGTCACGAAGCGCAAAGTCTACAACGAGTTCGAAGCGGGCATCAGGGTCAATACGCATAACTTCAACAAAATGCTCCAACGGCTCGCGGAGTCTTGACCATGACCAGGGGTTAGCTGAACTCTTGACCTGGACACATGTAGATCCGACCCGTATCCTCGCTATGTCGAGGTCCTCGATGCACTCCAACATGACCGTGTGCACGTGTGAGTTGTCATCGCACAGATCCAGCACCCTGAGCGTGGAGTACAAGACTTGATACCTAATCCCAGATATATTTGCCGCACCATGGTAGCGAGCTCTGACCAGAGCATCCAGCTGTGTCGATATGTGGTTATTTACATTCGTGTTCTTCATGATCTGGAACTATTATAGCGTAAATCCACTTTCACCAGACTGTTTTATAGTGGTTAGCCACCATCCCTCAAAAGAAACAACAGTGAAAATATGCTCGCAGGCCATATTCGATTCGTTCAACACATAAACTATCACTTAGGCGAACCTAAACGGGGAGCATTCTAGGGCGCAGAGTTTCCAAAGTTAGATTATGATGTTCATTTCCATCTCGTACGCTTCCTGGAATTTCCGTCGGAGAAGGTTCTTGCGACCATTCTGCTGAACCCACACTTGGTGGTTTATATATTCTCATTGTGACCGCGCTTTGGCGAGTCAGGCAGGTTCTTTACAATGTCCATCAAAATAGCATTTTTAGACACAATGACTCTATTGCACTACCAGTGGATCGACCAGATCGACTGGCCCAAGGTATTGGGTACCGAGCATGTCGAACTGGTGATAGCACCTGTCATATTCCGCGAACTTGATAAGCACAAAGAGAGCCACCAAAAGAAGCGAATCAAAGAACGTGCTGCCTGTGCCACGAAGAAGCTTCTGGATCTGCTCCGAAATGGCGGGACCATCCGCGCAAGCGTTACCATCAGGTTCCTACGTAGCGAACCGAGTCAAGAATTCCAGACAGATGGGCTGGATTTCAAATGGATGGATGACAGGTTGCTTGCTCACGTGTTGGAATACCTGGCGGAACAACCCGGCGGCGATGTTGTGATTGTTTCGCACGACTCAGCAGTGCAGGCGAAGGCATTGCTCCGTGGCATTCAGGTATTCGATCTTCCAAACGAATTATTGCTGCCAGTGGAGCCTGATGAATCAGAAAAGCGTATCCGGGAACTGGAGCAGGAGAATCGGAAGTTGACAGATCGCATCCCGAAGGTCGATATCTGCTTTGGCAATCGCATGAAGCACGCTGAAGTGCGGATTCTATCCAGCTCGGATATGCTTCAGGGCGAGATCGACAGGCAAATGCATTCAGCCATGCAGCAGTTCTCGAAGATATCAAGCCATTCAGCAATGGGGATTCTGCAGCCGAGCTTAGTTAGATCGCATAATTCCGATATGGAGCAGTTTCACGAAGAGTATAGAGCCTATTTGAATGAGAACCTGGCATTCTGGCACAGGATAGCGCCAATGGATATTATTATACGGAATAGTGGCAATTACCCTGCGCACGACGTGGATATAATGCTGACCATGCCGGACAACGTCATTGCAGCCTACGATGTATCTTCTCTTCCTGATTTGCCGGATGAACCAGAACCGCCTAGGCCCAGGAGCATGTCAGATTCCTTAGCCATGCTTGCCTCGATAACCCCACCGGAGGTGTATATTGTTAGGGCTATCCGCGACCTAAAGAACTCGAGTTCACAGAATGTTGAGCGTCCAATCATCTATAAAGATGGCCCGATAGAGGTCCACTACCATGTGAAGCGTGTGAAGCACAACCTTGACGAGCCACTGGGACCGTTATATTTGGAGTTTGCTTCTGTTGAGTCAGCGAGCAACTTCCAGATCGGATGTGTGATTACGGTGGGAAATGTGCCATCGGAGATCAAGGCCAAGCTCAACGTAAAGATTGAAAGGGTTCTGAGCCTACCGGATAGAGGGGATGATCAGAAGGAATGAGTAGACCGATTAGGCCTGAGTGGCAGGAGATGTCGCCAGAGCAGTTGATTTCCCTGTCAGAATCGACGCAGGATGACTTCCGGCACAACCGGAGTGACATCTACAAAGCAGCGGCAGACAAATATCAGGAGGCCGGTGACCAAGAGAGCTATCAGAAGATGGTGTATGAGGCGTTGGCATTCGATCTCAGTCCACATAAGAACCAAGGCTACAGGTTCGGTTGTCAGTTTGGTATGACCTATGAGAACGGCGAAGAGATCCAGTATCCTGACCGGAGCAAGCATTTCTCCGATGAATGCATTGAATACTACAAGCTCCGGTCCGTTGAGACTACCAATCCTATACTCAAGGCACGCTACGCGGATGTCGTCTGGGATATGCGACCTTCCGGCAACTACAGGCAGGCACTGCTCGCCACCGAATCCTATATAGAATGCGCAGATGTATACCTAAGCAACATGGTATCAGGCGACCATTGGGGAATCGAGCTTGCTGATGCACTTACGCGGGCACTTTCCTTATCACTCCAGCTCAACAACACTGAGTTAGTTGAGTGTGCCCTGACCAAGGATCTGGAAATAATGGACAAGCTGGCTGCCGCCCGGCAGTATCGGTGGACGCTTGATATCCTAAGGTCCATTGCCGACCGGGAGAAACTGAAAGATTCTGTTGATCTATCTCGACTACGGGCACTCGCTGAAAATGCCGTTGAACACTATGCTGCTAATATCCCTGATAGTCACCCGATCCAGCGGAGCTTCCTTGAGGTGATCGCTGATCTCTGGAAACTGGAGGGGAATGATGACCAAGTCCTCGATACAAGATCACGTGTAGCTGCGTCACACGAAGACGAAGCTGCATTGAAGAGTGGGAGCCATCTCATTTCCATTGTGGTATTGAGAAAGCACTTCAGGCCTATGTGGAACTGGGCAACGCGCCAGAGAAAGTAGCGGAACTGAAGGCTGCGATAGAACGAGAGCACAAGTTGGCGCAGGAGGAATATCGGTCGGTAGAGACCAAGATTGAGATACCACACGAGGTGATCAATCAGTGGCTGGACCCATATCGCGCCCTGCCCATACGGGAATGTCTGCTGCTGCTAAGTTCTGACCCTAATATACTGCCATCCTATGATGCCGCCTATGCTCAGGCTGTCGACGAAGCGAAGCAGTTTGTCTTTCTGAACATTGCCCCGGTTCGCATTCAAACAGATGAGATGACCGTCAAGAGGATTGATGATGAAGATGGAAAACTTGCCTATGGCGCGGCTCGCAACTTCAGAATGCGCTATCTCTTCGCCGCAACTTTCTTCATTCCTCATCTGTTTGAGCTCCTCAAGAGCAATGATCCGGATTACCTCGGTGTAGTCCGCCAGCACATAGCTGAGTCCGACATCATAGACGAATGCCGATTGGCCTTGATCACAGCTGGTCTGGAAGCATTCAACCGCGATGACCATATCGCTTGTATACACATTCTTCTCCCGCAAATTGAGGGAGCGTTGAGGGACTTCTTGGGATGCTTGGGAATGCCAAAGACGAATTTCCTCGGCCTTGGCGACTGGGAGGCCCAGACGCTAAACCGGATACTCGACATCTTAGCGGATATTGAAGGCTTTGATTCGGACTTCGTATGGCTGATCAGGCTTCTTCTTGCCGACAAGTTAGGAGACAATCTGCGGAATGAAGCTGCCCACGGAATAGCAAAACCTGAGAAGTTCAACTGGCGGAACGCGGCATCGTTGCTGTTCATTATTGTGAAATTGACCGCGTATCGCTTTTTGCCTGCTCATCCAATTCCAGAATAAGATCAGCTAAGTAATGGATGATGTTACAGCTATTGGAGACAACCACCAATTCATTGGTAGGGAGTTCCGACATCGCTCATCTTTCCTTGTACAAAGTGTCGGTAGTTATCGATATATACCGACGAATAGCTACTGACACTGACACGGATGCCAGCCTTTGAACAGGACTGTGCCGCTGAAGTTTGTTGCGATAGCACGCAAGACTTGAGTGACATAATAGTCCTTCTCTACGATCTGGGCGCTGATGCGTTCCATGCCACGCTGCTCTTTTAACCAGGCGGTCGTCTCGGTGAGAATCGGACCAAAGTCCTCGTGCTCAAAAAGTTTCATTTCGCTAGCCACTCCTTAGCATATTTCATGCATCGCAGTCGCCCGAAGTCGTACCTGGACAGCGGGTTCAATGACGATCTTAGCTTCACAAGTTCTGGTTTTCTGATCCTTGCCTCCTGTCCCAACGCCCCGAGCATGGCTCGCACTCGCGGCGGTTCCTGCATCGCTGCTTCGGCCAGCTTGGCAAACATGCCTGGTTCCTTGATGATACGCAACAGCTATGAACAGTTTCCTCGGGCGAAAGCTGCTTGTTTCGCCTGTCCCCAGCAGGGTACCATGCGAGTTGACAAAACAGCTCAATACCATTACCATTTGTAATGGTATTGCTGGTCATTACCAACTACGGGCGTTGATACGCAGCATCAGGCAGGCCACAGATGAAGACTACAACATTCTTCACCACCCACCCGGTGTTTACCTACGATGAGTTTGCTGCGTTCGCAGCCACGCATGGTTCGGGTAGGCTGAAACGCTGTATCTCAGGTATCATGCAATGCAGATGCATGATAGCCGATAACATAGCCTGCCACTAATTAGTAGGCTATACATGACCCCTCAAACCTCAACCAATTCACGCTCAAAAACCCTGTTTCTCCAGCTCAATCTGAACGTTTGGTCATGTTCCGGTATTCCATCGGGGCTACCAAAAGTGAAGCGAGAAACCGTCTCTGTGATGGTTTCTCGCTTTTTGCTTATCTGGACTCAAAACGCCGTTTTGAGCGTAAAACTGAGCGTGAGACACCCCCAAACAGTCCCTACCTGACCTAATTCTTGAGCACTCACTTGAAATCGAACTCCTCGCGAATTTGCCCTGTTTTGCCGGGATTTTGGCTGTGTTCTCTGAATCTTGAACACTTGAGGGGGTTCGATTTCAAGATTTTTGAGCTCAAGTTCGAATCTACATTCGGGGCGAGTTCGAAACCCTGGCATCGGACAGAGAAAATCCGCTGGGATGAACACGCGCAATTCAGTGCCTTATTGCCCGTCTTGTTATCATGTATAATGGCTGCGAGGAGTGTGCTGACTATGCGAAACCTTATGCTGATATGCCTTGTGCTTGCGGTTGTGTCGGTTTCGACTGTTCGAGCTGACCACGGACGAGTGGTCTATCTGTATTCCGCTGAACTTGCGAAGAGCAGCGATAACGGAGCCAATGCTCCGACGTCAGGCCGCATCGACGTTATGGAATCTGACCTGCGATCAGGTAAGCGGTCAACCCTCATAAACGGCTTCTACAACGGGGCCTATCAAGACTTCGCAGGTTCGAGCATAGCAGTTTCGTGTAATGGCGGCTACGTCGCCATCGGCCAGAGTCCGACCATCGCAGCCATAAGTGATGCTGATATCAAGCTGACGCCGAGCGGCCTTCGGCTGTGGGATAGAAAGACCAGGCGGGTCAGAACCATATATCCGGGATACACCAATGAGCAGTTGCTGTGGTCAGGCTCCGGTCGGTATCTCGCAATCGTGGACCCCTATTCCGATGGTCCGGTTCGTATCTATGACGCTTACCTCGGACGCATGAAAGCTTATTCGGGATACGGTGGGTTCACATGCGCGGCATGGTCTGCAAAACGCAACGAGTTAATCTTGGTGGTATCGTCGACAAAGAAAGGCTCGACCATATATGCTCAGCCTGTAACTGGACGCCGGAGAGTTCTGTTCAGGTGGCGTGACACTATCGATGCCGTAGCCGAGCTTGGAGATGGCACCGGCTATGCGCTGTGTGATGGCATAGGAGTCTTCTTATACAAATCCAACGGCAGAACCAAAAGGCTGCCAATTCACCGTTCGCACAACGACCCATGGGGAATCACTTTGCTGTCTCAATCGAAAGGCTCATGGATGGCTGCGCTCGCATCATACTCATACGGTGAGCCGCATGTCAACACCGACGAAGCCCTATATGCATTAAAATCCGATGGTTGCGCGTTTCGGCGTATCGCCAAATGGCAGTCTTCATATCTGAGTATCCAGCCCGATGGCGGCTCGATAATATTCATGGAAGCGGTTGGCTGGCTGAAAAATCCATCCAAGGTGGTGCTTCGAGGACAGGTCACCTGGGGAGGCGAAGCGGTTGTCGACAATCGAAGCGACCAGTTTCAATTCTGGACATTCGACATGCCGCATGCTCGCATCGGAAAGATGATATTCGACAGCGGGCCGGGATGTCTGTCGGCGGCTTGGTGGTCAGACTAATAGCAGAGTTGTTTATCGCGTGAATCCCCACTTCCTCCGTTGCTCCTCCCAGTCAGCAGGAATTCTTCCAATCAGCTTGTTTTGGCTGAAGCCGTCCGGTTCATTGCCGTCCAAGATTGCCTCCACTATATCTGGAGCCAGCAACGTAAACCGGAGAAGCCGGGGCATATACGTAACACAAATGCCTAGAGCTTCAGCCATCTCTCGCATCGAGCGATACTTGCCGGACTCCAGCATCTCTAGCCAGCAGTAAGCTCGACCGATAGCTATAGCAAAGGCGTTGTCGCAACCGTTCTCCATCGCCCCGTCGAGACCAGTCGGCACAGTAATCTTTTTCCGCCCTCCGCGCTTCTTAATTTTCATCGGAATACGCACGCTTATTCCGCCTGCGTCCTCGACAAGTGATATACCGCTCATCGCTCGTTTGTCCTTTCATTTTCATCGTGTGTATTGTCCAGAGATGACAGGAGGGAGTGAATACCATCGGTTCGAAGCCGCACATTCAGACCGTCAACGCTCACAGTCACACGCTCGACAAGACATCCGACTATTCGCCGCTGCTCCGCAGGGTTAAGCTCTTCCCAGACGGCGTCGAAGTCCTTCAGGGCATCGATCACTTCCCACTGAGTGGGCGTGATGTCGGGTCCTTCCTCGCTGGCGAGCTGCTTAGCCGCAAGATATGTCTGTGCTATCATCTCTGGGGAATGGAAGAGCGCGCGGATCTGACCAATCACCGCCTGCTCCATATCGCCTGCCGCGACTGTTTTTACCGGGCAGCAGTCATAGCCACTCTTGCTGGCTTTGGTGCAGACATAGTAGCGGTAAGTCCTGCCGGCCTTCCGGGTGTATGTGCTGATCATCGCTCGGTCGCAGTGCCTGCAGCGGATGATACCACCGAGCAGCGCAGGGACCGATTCGTGGCTTCTTTGGGTCTTCCTCGGGTTTGCATGGATCATCGCCTGTGCCGCGTCCCACTGGCTTTTAGAGATGATTGCGTCGTGTTCTCCAGGGTAGCAATCGTCTTTGTGAACGGTTTCGCCGAGATAAGTGCGGTTTGAAAGCATGCGGTAGATGAGGGAGGCGTTCCAAGGCTTACCTTCTCTATATTTACCGTCTCTGGTGGTCCATGATTTGGTCGTAACGCCTTTTGCATTCAGTTCCTTTGCTGTGGTAAGCCCTGAGCCTACTTCAGCAAAGCGTTTGAAGATGTGGCGCACCGTTCGGGCTTCTCCAGGGTTTATCAGGAGTTTATGCGTCGTCGGGCAGATATCGTAACCCAGCAAGGGTGTGCCGCCCATGAACTTGCCCTTGCGCTTCGACGCCGCCACCTTGTCGCGCACCCTCTCGGCTATGATGGCGCGCTCAAACTCGGCGAAACTCATCAAAATATTGAGCGTCAATTTCCCTATGGCAGTCGTAGTCGAAAAGTTCTGCGTGACACTCACGAATGAGACATCGTGCTCTTCGAAAAGCTCCATCAGCCGGGCGAAGTCGAGGAGCGACCTGGAGAGCCTGTCAACCTTGTAGGTGACTACCGCGTCTATCTTGCCTGCGCGGATGTCGTCGAGAAGTCGCTGCAGACCGGGCCTTTCGGTGTTAGCTCCAGTGAAACCTCCGTCTGAGTAGATATCCGGCAGCGCCGTCCAGCCCTCATGCTTCTGGCTCGTGATATATGCTTCGCTGGACTCCCGCTGGGCATCGAGGCTATTGAACACCACGTTCACTGACCCGATGAACCCGCCCGATGTGAGCGTCGATCAGATCGCGCTCATCCACGAGCGCTCCAGGAAGCGCTACTACAAGATTGCATTTCTTGCAGAAGACCCGCAAGGGACACTTGAGGTGAACGGTGTCCACTACTCAGAGACCGGACTGGAAACGCAAATCATCGGTGTCTTCTTCCGGTTCGAGGAAGCCGAGGCAAACGGGATCACTATTCGGGAGTATGGCTTCTTTGGAGGCAATGTCGAGTATGTCCCAAGCGTTAGTTCCGACTATGCCGAGGGCGGCGTGTTTAACCAGTCCAGCAATCCATCCGGACAGGTGAAAAGCCCGGGCTATCTGTATGAAGTGAAGAACATCCCTGATTTCAACAAGACGTCCGACACGCGCGTCGAGCTTGTCGGGGTCATCAAGATATAAGGAGACGCCATGTCCATATCAAGGAACACCTTCGACCCCGCCAAGAACTACAAGCGGGTAAGATTCCATCAGGATAGAGACCTGCTGGACTCGGAACTAAACGAGGTCCAGGACATCGCCATCAATGAGCAAAAAAAGCTCGCGGACCTGCTCTACAGGGACGGCGCTATCCTTGGTGGGCTTGTACCGCAGGTTGCTGGCAATGTCTTGACACTCTCGCCGGGAGTCGTATACATAGACGGCCACGTCGAACAGGTGTCCGGTGCGACACTTGCTTACGACCCAGCAAAGACGAGCGGCGTGGACTACGTCTATGTCGAGCTTCTGAAGTATAACTACACGCATAACCAGGATTCGGGGCTCATCAATCCCGCTACAGGCGAGCCGACCGCCGAACGGGAGAAATGGGTGCTGAGCCTTCGTGAGTCCTGCTCGATATAGCTGAGATATGGGAGATCTATCTCTTCAACGTCATTCGCGATGGGATGCACTCCTATGATGTGGTCCACGGCACAAGGGAGGAAGAGAACGCAAGGTTCTTGCTCCGAGGTGCGCGCGGAACTTCGCTGCAGAGGGTAAGACCTGACATCCTGCTCCTAGATCCGTTCACCAAGATGGTAGTAGGCGTTCTCGATGCTAAGTATAAGAACGCAACACCTTCCAGGGAGGTGCCAAGCGGTGTTCTGCGCGAAGACCTCTACCAGATGGCGGCTTACCTATCAGCTTTGGGTCCCACTCACTCACCGGTTGCCGGGTTCCTCGCATACCCTGTGGGGCAAGACTGGATAGGACCATCAGTAGGTGAGAAACCCTGGATACTGAACTCCTCAGCGAACAGGACGCTCTCATTCCTTGGGATCCCTGTTGAACCGCTGGCTGACGCGGATGGGCACTCTACAGGCGAACTGGGGCTCATAACGTCCTTGGAGAGGGCGCTCGCTTCTAGTCTTTCTCGCACCATTTTGAGCCTCGCGGCTGGTAGTGAGGAGCAGCGATGAGCACTATCTGCCTGGTCGCCTGCGCGTCCAAAAAGCGCGATGGTTCACATCCGGCCGGGAGCCTCTACATCTCTGATCTGTTTGAGAAGTCGGCAAAGTACGCGCAGTATATCAGTGCTTCGCAGTATACAGAACTGAAGTTATGAACCATCAACATCATCTCAACTATCTCCACCTGCCTGGAGGGTTTGACCTTCTTGAGCTTGCGAATGGTTACTGCCCCGGCTGCCACATCCTTGAGCAGGTCAACCGCTTCAGGACAGATGCCTTGCAGCAGGTTCCGCTTCTGCCGGATAAAACTCACATCGACCTTGAGGGCGCTCGCTATTCTGTCCTCGCTAACCCCACGCTCAATGGCCTTCAGAATCATGAAGTGTTCTTGGATCGCAGTCACTTGGTTCACCTTGTTGTTGTAAGTGTAGGACTCATCGTCTGTAGATATTAGGCAAAACACTGTGTCGCAGCCAATCTCTTTGAGCGCTTCGATACGCATATGCCCATCAAGTAGCAGGTATTTCGCATCCGGTCCGTTGCCCATGGGATGGACTATCGGCGGCTCGATTATCCCTACTTCGCGGATGGACGCCACGACCGTCGCGAACTTGCGGCTGGCCTGCAGCTTCTCATCGGGCTTTCGCGAAGGCAGAATGTCGGCAAGCCGCAGAGTCTTGCCGTTCATCTCGAACCCGATCTTCAGGGCACCGATGCTATCGCCAAACACATTATCCATTGACTTCTCCCTCCTTTATCTTTTGAGCCAAGAACTCCGGCAGGCTCTCCAGGCCCTCGGCCCTGAGCAGGTTCATGAAGTTCTCGTCTCTGAAGAGCATCTTCATTGCGTTAACTACGAAGAAGAGCCTCGTCTCGCACAGCTCGGCTTACCCTCCTCAAAGGTCTGGTTGATGACGACAGGCGGAATGGTCGGGAAACGCGAGACATCCTGATATACTGCGCGCCGGGCGGCCATCGTGATGTACTCCAGGCGGTTGCTGATCTGGGCTTGCGTTGTCATGAGTTTGTCCATGACGTAAGCTTGCCTGATCGAGAGAAGTTGCTTGAGCAGTTTGCGGATGGAGACATCCAGGTTCTTGTGGCTATCAAGTGCCTAGACGAAGGTGTTGATGTGCCATCTACGCGAATTGCGTTCGTGCTCGCAAGCAGCACAAATCCACGTGAGTTTGTACAGAGGCGCGGCAGAATACTACGGACTGCCAGAGGCAAGTCTGAGGCAGTCATATATGACTACATCGTCGTGCCACCCTACGAGCGCCTGTCATTGAAAGAAGATGTAGATGTGAGTATCCTTAAGAGGGAGATGCCAAGGTTTGCGGAATTTGCGTTCTCTGCACTAAACGAGTTCCAGGCGCGGTCTGCTGTGCGAGATATCCTCGATCACTATGAGATGCTAAACCTGCTTGATGAAAAACCTTGGGACGTCTACCACAATCTGAGACAATGGGACTGGGGAAATGATGAGCAAAGCTGATCCAGCACTTCTGCCCGATGTGAACCAACTGATCATAGAGAAACTGCGGTCGTATCCCGAGGCTGTATCCGAGTTGGCCATTAAGGCGATCCAGCTTTCCGAGGATCTGCCCGAGGCAACGGTATTTGAGGCATTGCAGGGCTTGATTCGCGACGCTGCGCGAAAGACTGGAGGTCAGTCTTGATACTGCAGAAATTGACAATGGCCAATTTCCGTCAGTTCAAAGGCGTTCAGCACATTGAATTCGCCTCTGGAAATGGGGAAGACAGCCGGAACGTTACTGTTGTGTTCGGGGAGAATGGCCGCGGCAAGACCGGTGTCTTCAGAGCCATAGTGTTCTGTCTCTTCGGAGAGCGTCGACTATCACAGGATGGTGACGTGCCGGATTCGGAATTGCAGTTGGTGAATACTTCAGCTTTGGAGCAGAGCGAAGGCAAACCGGTCGAGACATTCGTGGAACTGCAGTTTGTCCACAGAGAGCGACGGTATTGCCTGAAACGCGCTATTCTGGGAATGCGGAATAACGATCGGATACTTGAAGAGCTAGATGAGGTCCGTCTTGTGGAGACCACACCTGACGGCAACTCGAAAGTGGTAGAGCCAGCCGAGGTGGACAGACTCGTCAGCTCAATCCTGGACCGGCGCGTCAAGGACTACTTCCTGTTCGACGGTGAGAAGATCGAGCGCCTTACTCGCGCCAGCGTTGAGCAGAGACGTGAGATCGGTAAAGGTATCCGCAATCTGTTGAACGTCGATGCACTAGAGACAGCAAGGAAGGCAACGGATAGGCTGACCAGGGAGTTGGAAGATGAGCTTCGGAAGAACGCGTCGCCCGAGCTTGCGAGGTTGCTGAAACGCCTAGGCGATAATGAGCAGGACCAAAAGGACAAGAAGCAACGCTTGGACGAGATCGGCGAAGAAGCAACAAGGGCAAGAGCCGAAATATCCAAGGTCGACAAAGAGCTTGAGGCGTTCAACGAAATACGAGACCAGTTTGAGAGGCGCAAGACACTGGAGCAGAACCTGCAGGGTCTGGAACAGCAGCGAAAGAACACCTGTCCGGGATGAGGGATCTGACGGCGAAAGCATCGTCATTGCTTGTTGCGCCTACAGTGATGCGGGTTTTCGAGAACATAGAGCAGCAGAAACAGAAGGGAGAGATCCCATCGGAGATACGAAAGGACCTGATCGAGAGGATTCTGTCAGAGAAACGGTGCATCTGCGGTAACGAGATTTGCGAGGGGACCGAATCGCATGCGCGCATCCTGGAGTGGAAAGACAGAACGAGTGATGTGACCATCCAAGACGCGGCCCTGAACCTCTGGCGTCACTTGAGCGATGTGCAGGGGCGCTTCGGCGATGATGCCAGCCAGGTTGAGAATCGCCTCGTGGTTTACGGCAATATTCGCAACGAGATCCAGGCATTACGCATCAAGCTTGAGGCCCTTAGGCAGGAGATCGGATCCTCAGAGCGGCAAGACGCGACGAAGCTAGATGAACACCGGAAGCAACTCGAAATGAAACTGGTAAAGCTGGAAGCTGAGAGTCAAGTGCTACAGGCATCGGTAACCGACCTTGAACGTGAGCATGGACAGCTCATTGCTCAGCTTGATGAGGAGAAACTGAAGCAAGGCCGGCACGACGAGCTTTCCCGCCGTGCTACCTTGGCGCGTGCCACTCGCGATGCTCTGAACGCGGTCTACGATGATTTCACGAGAGAGATAAAGACCCTTATTGGAAAGAAGGCGACCGACCTGTTCCGTGAACTGCTTGATTCGGAGGGGAGTGAGAACCTGCGTACTGTTGTTGTAAACAGCGACTATTCGCTCCAGGTTCTTGACCGATGGAATAAGCCATTTCTTGCAAACATCTCTGCCGGACAACGACAGATCATGTCGATCTCGTTTATTGCGGCTCTGGCACAGGCGGCGTCAAACGACACTCTCTTGGAGATGCCGTTGTTCATGGATACTCCTTTCGGCAGACTCTCCTATGAGCACCGCCAGAACTTGATTCGCCGGGTACCTGACTTCTCGTCGCAGTGGATACTGCTGGCCACGGATACCGAGTTCCGAAAGCAGGAAGCCAGGCTTCTGCGGACTGGTGAAAGATGGGGCAAGTTCTTCATGCTAAGAGCAGCAGACGACGGCAACACGAGGATCGAGGAGCGGGATATAGATACCGCTCAGGCGATACTGAGAGAGGGAGAAAACTCCTGATGAAAATGGATAGGGAGATTCGCGTTAAGACAGAGGGACGCTATAAGCGACTATACAACGACCTCAAGAACGTCGTTGTAGGTGATTCCCACGAGCTCTTCTTCGTGTGCGCGTGCCTCGGATATAAGAACCAGAGGAGCAAACCCCTTGGTGGGTCGCGCGATGACAGGGACAGATTCTACTCTAGTACAATAAACCCGCGCGAATGGGCCTGCTACTATGCGATGTTGCTTGAGCAAAACGGCATGGACTTCCTTGCCATTCAGGATGATAAGTCCGTGATAGCCAAGATCGAGGAATACGCTAACGCTGGCATAGATATCCTCATGCAGGATTTTCTTGGTGACTACACGATCACAAATGGAGGAGAACCACAGCTCGACCCAGGGTGCAGCAAAGAATTGCCCAAGCAATTCTTGCACTTCGTTTTTGAGCAGATCGATACTGATATCGATAACAGCAGTTTATGAGACGCATTCTTTTAGTTGAACCAGCATACAGGAATAAGTATCCGCCTTTAGGCTTGATGAAAATATCCACGTACCACAAGCTGAAAGGCGATTTCGTGCAGTTCGTCAAGGGTTGCGTGCCCCAGTTTCGGCAGCAGCAGTGGGACCGGGTCTACGTCAGTACTCTCTTCACGTTCATGTGGAAGACAACCGCCGATACCATCGACTATTACCGCCGGGCTGTCGCGTCTCCTGAAGACATCATTGTGGGCGGCGTCATGGCGACCTTATTGGGCGACGAGTTGCATCAGCAAACGGGTGCAACGGTTATACCCGGGCTTCTGGACAAGCCTGGCATGCTTGACCCCGGCGACAAGCATCGAGTTGATACTCTGATTCCTGACTACTGTATGCTCGAGCAGATTGACTATGACTACGGACTGAACGGCATATATTGGCTATGCCACCAGGGGCTGCCCTAATCGGTGCGGCTTTTGCGCAGTCAGCCGCATTGAGCCCACGTTTTGTGACTACCTGCCTCTGAAGAAGCAGGTGCGTTCCATAGAGTCTATATACGGAGCTAAGCAAAATCTGGTGTTGCTTGACAATAACGTACTGGCATCCGACCAGTTCGAGGAGATCATCGGGGACATCTTGGAGCTAGGGTTCGAAAGGGGTGCCAGGCTCAACAAGAGATTTCGGCACGTGGACTTCAACCAGGGGATTGACTTGCGGCGGCTGACACGTGACAAGATGGAATTGCTGGCAAAGACAGCACTTAGGCCGCTCAGATTGGCTTTCGACCACATTGCTCTCAAGGATGACTATGTCGACCGAGTCAGGCTAGCGGTCGATTGCGGGATTACTCACCTATCTAACTACGTGCTATTCAACTACACTGACACTCCGCAGGATTTCTACGAGCGCCTGCGCATAAACGTTGAGCTTAACCAGGAACTGGGTACTCAGATATATTCATTCCCGATGAAGTATATCCCCCTTGATGCGAAGGACCGCACTCACGTGGGCGAGCACTGGAATCGTCGCCTGCTTAGAGGGTGCAGTGCATTCTTTTGGCTACAAAGGGCAAGGTCGGCACTCATCTCGATTTCTTTGAAGCAGCGTTCGGGCGGACGCCCGAGGAGTTTATTGAGATTGCGATGATGCCGGAGGAGTACATCATCAATAGGAGAAAGCACGAGAACAACGGTGCATGCGAGTGGCGGAACGCGTTCCAGGCATTGAGTGAAAGCCAGCGAGCCGAGTTCTTGAGGGTATCCAGCGGACGGGAAGTGGACGTTGATGGAACAGAGTTCTCCCACCTACTTGCCCATTACCATCCAAAGGCATGACACGTGGTAGGCTCGTGATATACCGGCACTGTTATTCTGGCTTGGCAAGCGCCGTTCCACCACACTGGGAGGTACGATTTTGTTTGACCCGACAAGGATGATCAACGCTATTGGGCGTCTTCTTCAATCGTCGAGCGCGGAGCAACCAGAAGAGCCTCCTATGGTTGCTGACGGCCGCACCAAGTTTGAAGCATTCCTACTGGCGGAATATGACCACATCTCGCAGGCGTATTTCTCAACGGTGGCAAGTATTTCCAGTTTCTTCCAGTAATACGTGCTTATCATCTCGCTTCCGGTACCGCCGCTGGACAATGAGTTTCACGTCGTCGAGTCTTCAATTGTCACGCAGATTGCTGAGAACTGGCATTCGGTGATAGTGGGCCGAGGTGGCTATCATCTACTGCGGGAAAATCCGAGACATCTTGCCGTTTTCATATATGCGAATACGGATTTTCGCTCCAAGCGTATTCAAGAAATCTATAACATGTCTGCTGAAGCAGCCGTAAAGCTAATTGAAGCAAGCGATCAAGATCGACAACGTTACCTCCGCAATGTTATAGGTAGTGATTGGGCGGATGCGCAGTTATATCACTTGTCTATCGATACAAGTGCGCTGGGCTTTGCACTTGCTGAAGAAATGGTACTTGACTCTATGCTTGCACGACTGGAAGGCATTTTCGAATAACCGAAGTTATTCAACGGATAATAGCAAGAATGCTCTAACGATGGCTGCATCTTCTGTCGGTAATCGGAACACTCTGCTATTTGTGATATTTGGTCAGTTGCACAATCTCATGAAAAGTCGTTCCGTGGCTGAAGACTTCCGGTGCTGTCAAAGAAGCCGCACAGTCGAACAAGACACCGATTGCCTTGATGAATGGCGAACAGCTTGTATTGCTTCTAATGGAGCATGGTATCGGGGTTACTCGCTCTACACCAGATCTGTTCGAAATAGATGATGCATTTACCCAGTAGTCCTGACAAAAATCGACGTCTTGCATGCAATCTGGTGTGGCGTTCAGTCTCCTCTATGCGGATTCCTCGGTCTCACCTCCAATCAATTGATGTTTCTCGCGTCTAGTCTTGCGCGTGATCCTTTTGCTCTCCCGTTACCAAGGCATTATCCGCAATCCTGTAGTTCACAAGCGCATCAAGTTGCAGAGTGCTAGTCTGTAAATGCTTGATAGCAGAGCTACACTATATATATACTACAGCCACCACTCTTGTGACATCTTTTGTAGTTTCGTAGCATTTTATGATACGATTTTACCAAGCAAACTGATTGACTTCTCTTTCCGTTTGCTTGATAATGTTTCCAGTAAAACTGAATACCATGCGCGGTCAGGTTTCCCGGGATATTTCCGGGACCAAGAGGGAAGACGGTGTAAATCCGTCGCGGGCCCGCCGCTGTAATCGGGGACGAAACCGATATCAAGTCACTGCAGTGTCAGCAAACTCACAGGACACTGCGGGAAGACATCGGGAGTAGAGCGATCCGAGAGCCAGAAGACCTGCCTGATCTGCGATCCTATTCTACATCTTCGGAGGCTGAGATGTTGGAAGCTAATTGCGCGTCAGGCGTATTACGGGCTCCCGTCCAAATCATCCGAAATGGGCGAGGAGCCCGTTTTGGTAAATATGGTTTTTCACTCATAGAGCTATTGGTGGTAATAGCTGTCATCGCCATCCTCACGGCGATGCTTTTTCCCGTGTTCATATCCGCCAAGGAGCAGGCTCGGCAGGCAAAGTGCATTTCGAACCTGAGCCAGATCAGCAAGGCATGGCTGATGTATGCCGATGACAACAACGGCTGGGCATGCCCCTCACTTTACTACACAAATGACGGCTGGACTCACGCGTGGGACTTCGATCTCAAAGACGTGGGGGACAAGACCATCTGGAAATATGGCTTGCTGAGTCCATATTGCAGAAATGGCGAGATCAAGAGCTGCCCTTCTTTCTACGGCGGCAAGCATGATCGTCCTTATTCCGGCTATGCATACAATATGAGCTACATCGGCGGAGAGGTCGACCAGTTCAACGAGGTCTGGATCGATCAATACTCCGGCCGTCCTCACACAATAGCGTTATTGGGGCGAATAAGGCATCCGTCAGCTACTGCTGTTTTCGCCGAGGGCGCATACGGGCCTCATGGCGAGTCTGCCCAGAACTACCTCCGTGCTCCAAGTGAACTGCTTTTCAGATGGGGAACCGTTCACTTTCGCCACAATGGAGCAGCAACAGTCGCGTATGCAGACGGCCACGTGGCTGCTGTTCGGAAGAAGTATACACACTACACCGATGTACCCTGGCTCCCACTCGGCAAGAAATCGTACGACTGCCCGCCCGATACCGGCGGTCTGTCGCTGGACGACTCGGCCTATGATCTGGACTAGAACAACAAATGTCGTGGCAGAAACACTCTCGCATTTCCTTGCATGGAATGCTGCCGTATTCGCCACGAGAGAGACGGAAATGGCAAGAGACGCCATTTCCGAGGGAGGAAAACAAAAATGAGGTATCGGTCTGTAACTTCGGCCATCGTATTGCTGCTCGGGTTGAGCCTGTGCGGCGCTGCGATGGCCACCGACTGGTGGGCGTCTGAGGTGGTAGGTTATTCGCGTCTTGGTCAGGGAGGCGCGAATAATCCGTATGCCGACCCCAACGCTGTCCTTGGAAAACCATCGACCTGGATGTGGGGTTCAGGCGCACCCAACGACCCAGGCATCTGTGCTGTATCAATGGTCTGCCCGGCATGGAACGTCGCTCCTAACGATGGAATCCACGGCAATGGGGAAAAGCTGATCACTTCGATCATGCCTGCAGGACGCGGCAATCCGGCAGGCTATATCACAGTGAAGTTCGCCACGCCTATCTACGACGATCCGGACAACTGGTATGGCAAGGACTTCGAGGTCTACGGAAACGCATTCTTCGTGCTGGGCGGTTCGTATGTATACGCGGCATCGAACATGGAGCAGATGATATTCTCTGCCTATGGCGGAGACGCTATCTTCATCGAGCCGTCGCCCGTTAGCGTCAGCCAGGATGGTGTGACCTGGTATACATATTCAAACGGCCCCTACGATGATGATTATGCCCCGACTCAAGCATTCGCGTGGGACTGGGTGGAAAACCACTGGCTCTTGAATAGCTCCGGCAAGGAGGTGGAACTCGACTTCACTCGCCCGGTCGATCCTGCATGGCAACCCGCAGACTACAACTACAAGAGCTGCGCCCAGGCAATCGATATGTATGAAGGCTCCGGCGGTGGAACGGCATTCGATCTCGCCGAGATACCTGACACATGGCCAAAAGACGCCAACGGACGGAAGTGGATTCAGTATATCAAGGTCGATGGGACTGGCGGAGAAGTCGATGCATTCACTCGTGTGAGCCACCAGATCGCACCAACGTCAATCGGTGAGGCAAAGAAGCTCGATGATGGGACACATGTCGTCTTGAACGATGTAGTCGTGTCCGGCGAGACTTACTCAACAGGCCGGTTCTGCTATATTCAACAGTCGAACCGATCCAGCGGCATCAAGCTGATGGGCAGAGTGTTCGTCAGAGGCCAAAAGCTCAGAGTCTATGGTGACATGGACACGATCAACGGTGAGAAGGTGATCCTGGCGACATCAGTCCTCACCGAAAAGGACGAACAGGGTCAAGATGTCACTATAGATGTAAAGCCACTAGGAATGCCTAACAAGGCTGTCGCTGGAAATGGCTTGAGTACCAAGGATCTGCTGGTGAGGACCTGGGGCAAAGTGACATCGGTCGATGTCGATACGAAATCGTTCGTGGTCGACGATGGCTCCGGGCGGAAGATCAAGTGCATCGCTCCCAGGACCGCACCATCGGAAAGCGACGCTCCCAACCCTGGTGACCCCAACTGGGGAGTAACGGCTAAGTCAGACTTTACTCCGCCCGCCAAGGATCAGTTCGTAACAGTCACCGGCATCAGTTCGGTTGAGTCCGATGAACAGGGCGGATTCGTGCCGGTTGTCAGGCTCAGAGACGGAAACGATTTGCAATGAAGGAGGAAAGGACGCAATGAAAAGAATCATCACTCTCATGCTGCTGATTGTGTCGGCAGCAATGCTCGTCGGTTCATCCGCGAGCGCATTCTCATTTAATGACGTCCAACAGTGGACCGGCAGTGGTAGCAACCAAGCCGCAATGGTGATCGAGTGGAGCACCCCTCAGGTAATCGACCCAAACCTGAGCAACGTGAACCTACCCGTCACTCAGAAATGCATGGCGTTCGGATATCGTTTCAACGGGACAACGACCGGCGCGGCTATGTTCAATGCCATTCTAGGCGCGAATGTCGGCGTATTTGCCCTGACCAGTGGCAATACGCAGTATGGCGCGGCGGTCTTCGGCCTTGGCTATGATCTGGACCATAATGGTCAGTATGGCCTGACCGACGGCTCAACAACCTACTCGAAGTCCGACTTCAAGGGCGGAATTGTGGCGGGTAGCTACTCCGACCCGGATTACTTCAACTCCACTGATCCAGCCGATCTCTACTGGGGCGGCTGGTACGGGCCGAACTGGGAGCTTTGGCAGAGTACCACAAACTCCAGCATGGCTCCAAATCGAGGCCCAGGCCAATACTGGACAACAACCGATGGCTGGGGCGGCACCGACGGCGGCTGGACGTTTTCGCAGGTCGGAATAAGTTCGGTGAATATTCAAAACGGCACGTGGGTCGGCTGGTCGATTGCGGCAGGCGGACTGGACTTTTCAGACCCTACCTCAGCAGGTTCAGCGGCATGGTACGAACATAAGCACGCGCCGGATGTATCGACAATCTCAACTGTTCCCGAACCCCCAAGCATTCTGGCCCTCATAAGCGGAGCAATCGGGCTGATCGGCTTCGCGGCGAGGCGCAGAATATAACCCAGAACCCATAAGGAGGAAAACACAATGAAACTCAAAAGAACAATCACTACACTCTTTACAGCAGGGCTTATGGCGTTGAGCGCCGCGGCGTTCGCATTCAGCCCATATGCCACGACGCTTATCGGCTATTCATCCGATCTGACCGGTTCGTCTCTCTACAATGATCCCAACGCAGTCATTGGGCAGCCCAGTACATGGTTCAAGAACACCTGGGGCGACACCAGCAATCATCGGGTAAAGCTTGTCGAGCCCGCGTACAATGTCGGCCCGAGCGGAGAGAAGCTCATTACGACCCTCAACACCGGCCAATGGATGGAGGTGAAATTCGACCACCAGGTAATGGACGATCCGCTGAACCCCTACGGTATCGACTTCCTGGTCTTCGGTAACTCGTTCTTTGTCGGCAGCGGAACCGTCTCCGACACGACCAATATGAACACCTACAAGCTAACTAACGGCAGCATATTCGCGGAGAACATGAAAGTCTCGGTCAGCCAGGACGGCACCGACTGGTACACCTACAACAACGGCCCCTACGCCGACGCCATGTTCCCAACGAATGCCTATCTTTGGGACAGCGCCAACGCCTGTTGGACGAATACGCAAGCTGACTTTACCAAGCCGGTCAACCCCAGTCTGACCAGCGCGGATTTCGCGGGCAAGACCGGTGCTCAGGCGATTGCTCTCTTCGATGGTTCCGCCGGTGGCACCGGCTTCGATCTGGCCGAATCGGGCTTTGGCTGGATTCAATATATTAAAGTCGAGGGAGTCTCGGGGTTCAGCGGTGGCGAGATCGACGGATTCTCTGATGTTGCCGCAGTTCCCGAGCCCTCAAGTCTGCTTGCGCTTGTAACCGGAGCCGTCGGTCTGATCGGCTTTGGGACTAGACGCAGAAGATCATAAGACTAATACAAAGGAGCAAAACAATGAAACTTACGAGGGTTCTCAAAATTGCAGTTGCAGTGATGATTCTAGGTGCCACTGCAGCGTCAGCGACACCTTATGAATTCAATTCGGTCTCTGGTAAAACCGCTTGGATAGATGTAGATGCCTGGGCAGGCAGTGGAGCAAACGAATCGATTCTCGTTGTGGACTGGAACATCATGGGAGGTCCGTATCAGACCGAATCGCACGCGTTTGGCTTCCGCTGGGACGGTACTGCGTACGAATCGGATATGCTCAATGCACTCAACAATGCCGGAGTGTTCACCGTGACCTCCGGGTATGGTGGAGCATTCCTCGAAGACATCGTCTACAACGACGGTGTAGATCACCATACGCACGCCGACGAACTGGGAAGCTGGAATCTCGCCAGCACCTCAGATCCCTATGCCAAATGGGGCGCCATGAGCTCTGACTGGACCAAGCTGGGTGACTGGAACGCCAATATGGCCGGTTATAACCAAGAATTGCTTGCAAATGGTCAGCTTGAAGGCATCAACGCAATTCAGTGGTTCAGCGGGGACCCCAACGTGTATCCGTTGAATGTTCCTTTTGTTGCCGTGCCGGAGCCAGGTTCGCTAATAGCAATGGTCAGCGGCCTGATAGGTATGGGTGGACTTGTTATGCGCAGACGCGTAAGCTAAATAACTCATCCACTTCCGAAGGACCGGGTGCCTCCAGTCCTTCGGTCTTCAAGTCCACCCGCGGTCATGATACCGCGAGGTGAATGCATTGACAATCGGAGGTTACAAGCATTGAACCAAGACAACCAAGCGTGCGAACGCTTCGACTTCTTCGCATCGTGGAGCGGAGGCAAAGACTCCTGCCTGGCACTTTATCGCATGACCCAAGCGGGCCACACGTGCGCGTCGCTCTTCACGATGATCGATGAGACCGGGACGCACTCACGCTCCCACGGGTTATACCCGAACTCCCTTCGTGCGCAAGCGTGAGCAATGGAACTGCCAATCCTCATGACCCGCTCGTCGTGGAAGGGCTACGAGGAGCAGTTCAAGAAAAACGCCGAGACATTCAAGTCGCAGGGAGTCCTGCACGGCGTGTTCGGCGATATCGACCTTGAGCCTCACCGGGAATGGGTTGAGCGGGTCTGCGGCGAGTCCGGTCTGACTGCTCACGAACCGTTGTGGCAAGCTTCACGAAGAGAACTCGTGCGCGAGTTCATTGAGGCCGGGTTCAAGGCTATCATTGTCGTGGTCGATACGGATCGCATGCCTGCCGGGTTTCTTGGTCGTGAGATCGAGGACGGATTAATCGGCGAGCTTGAGGCAATAGACGTTGACGCCTGCGGAGAGAATGGCGAGTTCCACACATTCGTCTACGATGGACCGCTGTTCAAGGAGCCGGTGCGGTTTCAGACCGGCAGTATCTTTGAGATAGATAACCACTCGGTGCTGCCTATCATCACCGAAAACGAAATGGAGGTCGTGAGATGAGCAAGGGATATGTTCAAGTATATACCGGCAACGGTAAGGGCAAGACGACAGCCGCGCTAGGGCTCGCAATGCGGGCTGCAGGCGCGGGCATGAGAGTGTTCATCGGTCAGTTCGTGAAAGGCATGGATTACAGCGAGCTGCATTCATTCGCTAAGCTGTCGGACCAGATCACACTGAAGCAGTTCGGGAGACGCTGCTTCATTCGCAATGAACCGGAGATGGATGATGTGCTTGTCGCCAGACAGGGGCTGGACGAAGTGCGTCGTGCAGTTGCATCGGGCGAATATGGGCTTGTCATCATGGACGAAGCCAATATTGCCACCTACTACAACCTATTCAGCGTTGACGAACTGCTGGAGATCATCGATACGAAGCCGGAGCATGTTGAGCTGGTAATCACCGGCAGGTATGTCGATGATCGCATCGTCGAGCGTGCTGATCTCGTCACGGAAATGCGTGAGGTGAAGCACTATTATACTCAAGGTGTGCTCGCGCGAGCCGGAATCGAGAGCTAGGCTATGAGAAAGCTCCTTCCAATATTGCTTGTTATTGTGCTGGTCTGCGTCGGAATGTACGCCGCCAGGCAGGCGCAGGTTGATTTCGGCCATCACCTCACTCGTCAGGCCGCAGCCGTAAATCGGATCGTCTCACTTGCTCCCAGCATAACTGAGACGGTGTTCGCTCTCGGGGCCGGTGATAGGCTGGTAGGAGTGACACGTTATTGCTGCTATCCGCCGGAGGCGAAGAAGATCGCTAAGATCGGCGGATACATCGACCCCAACTTCGAGGCCATCGTAAGGCTCAAGCCGGATCTCGTTATAGTCACGGTGGAAAACAAGGAATCAGCGAAGAAGCTCACTGATCTTGGTCTGCGCGTGCTCACGGTGAACCAGAACACTATTCCCGGCATCATCGCCTCCATCACAAAGATTGGGCACACCATTGGCGCTGATGATAGAGCTAACAAACTGGTCTCAGGCATTCAGGGCAGAATCGATGAAGTAAAGAGGCGGACCAAGGGCTTGAACCGACCGAGCGTGCTGATCTCCATCGGACGGTCAATGGGCGGAGGAGTCAGCGAGATATACGTTGCCGGCAAGAACAACTTCTACGATGAGATCATCGGTATTGCCGGAGGCAGAAACGCCTACGATAGCAACATCGCTAAGACCCCCGCGCTTTCAGGAGAAGGAATAACCAGGCTCAACCCGGACATCATTATCGATCTCGCCCCGGGCAAGGGGAAGAACCGGATCGAGAAGTCTGTCGGCGAATGGAACACGCTGTCCCACGTATCGGCCGTGAAGAACAACAGGGTTTATACGCTTACAAGTGACTACGTCGTCGTGCCCGGTCCTAGGTTCATCGAGACCCTGGAAGACATTGCCAGAGCAATTCACCCCGAGATCGAATGGAGCCGCAAATAATGAGTTGTGTGCTGGATGTCCGCGACCTGGGGTTTGCCTACGACAAGAATCCCATACTTGCGGATGTGTCTTTCAGAGTGGACGAGGGCGAATTCGTTTCGATCATCGGCCCCAACGGTGCAGGTAAGTCCACGCTCATCAAATGTCTGAACAGAGTGCTTACCGGGTGGACAGGCGAGATCACCCTCTTCGGTGCGCCAGTGTACAAGCTTAGCCAGCGCAGGCTCGCCACACTCATTGGCTATGTCCCACAGCCCGGCGGACGCTCGCTCCCGTTCACAGTCGAGGAGTTTGTGCTGATGGGACGCTACCCATATCTGAGCCCGTTCACTTTGATTTCTCGAGAAGACAGGACCATCGTTGAGAAGACTCTTCGCGAAGTGGGAATCGATCAGTTTGCTACTAGAGACATCGACAGCTTGAGCGGTGGTGAGAAGCAGATGGCGTTCGTCGCCGCCGCGCTTGTCCAGGGCGCAAAGCTGCTCCTGCTCGACGAGCCGACTGCTTTCCTAGATTATAAGCACCATGTGGAATGCTCAGAGCTTCTGAAACGAATGCATAAGGATCGCGGCGTCACAGTCATCGCCGTGACTCACGACATCAATCAGGCGATAGCTCTCAGCAATCGCGTGTTGGCGTTGAAACACGGCTCTATCTGTTTTGACGGAGATTCTAATAAGCTCATATCGGACGGTATACTCGAAGCCATTTACGAGACGCGGTTCACGGCATATTCAGCCGAGTGTTCGGATCTGCTAATGCTTGCGCCGTCTGGAGGTGGCCGTTGAAGAGGGTCTCTATACTCATATTTTTCGCAGTGCTTGCGGCAGCGTGTCTGGTCATTATGCCACTGGTGGGAACCATGGTCACGGGAATAAGCGCAGTGATACATCCCGACCCGTCGGACATCGAGTCGTCGATCTTCTGGTCGCTGAGACTCCCACGAACGCTCACGGCATTTCTCGCTGGGTCAGCTCTAGCTGTCAGCGGAATGGTCTTCCAGGCCATGTTCAGGAACCCTCTTGCGACCGAGTCTACGTTAGGAGTCGCGAGCGGTGCGTCGTTCGGCGCGGCTCTGCAGACCCGGCTGGGCTTGGCGTTCACAGTGATCGGAATGTCCGGCGCTTCGCTGCTCGCGTTCGCGGGAGCGGCTTTGTCTATGCTGCTTGTATATGGTCTCTCTCGGATGCGATAAGGGTTTTCGGTATCGGCGATGCTGCTTGCAGGAGTGGCCATTACCCACCCGGATCAGGCCCACTCCGCCACTACCACGTAAGAACACGGTTTCTGTTCGGATTCGCGATGTTTCTCTTGACTTCACTGCCGCGTTTGAGGCACCAATTGGTTGCGCGCAGAACATCTGTTCTGTTCAGCAACTAACGGAGGTAGCGCCAATTGAAGCTACAGGAACTCAGGTTCGGAATAGAGATAGAGACCATAAAACGAGAGCGGGGAACAGTCGCCAGAGCCATCCAGAGCGTGGTCGGTGGCGAGGTAAGCCATGTGGCTGGATCCTCCTCTTATGATCCCTGGGAAGTGAGAGATGACAAGAATCGCGTGTGGAAAGTGGTGGCGGACTCCTCACTCGCCAGTGTCGCTGCCCACTTGCGCGCCGAGATAGTTAGCCCGGTCCTGTGCTACGAGGACATCGCGGACCTGCAGGAAGTGGTCCGGGCGGTCCGCAGGTGCGGAGCCCAGGTCGATGAGAAGTGTGGCCTCCACATCCATGTCGGAACCGAGGAGTTTGGCGGCAAGGCGCTCACCAACCTTGCAAAGACGTTCTACAAATACGAGCCGCTGATCATCGCGGCGCTGGGTGTGAGCGAACAGCGGATGCGCCAGTATACCAAGCCGCTTAGCGACGACTTCATAGCCCGGCTTGAGAAGCTCAGAGCACGGACCCGCGACCAGGTCAACAAGGCCTGGTACGGAGCTTTGCAAGCTATGGGATAGAGATATCGAAGCTGATGCATCTATGGATTTTGCGGATATAGGCAACAAAGAGTTCGTATTATTGTCGAGGGATAAGTCACTGCTTATATCTCCGTGGAAATATCTTCTATTAAGCGCTGCGAAAAGGCTCGGCTGTGGTAAAATGGTGTCTGACAGCTAATTTCATCACAAGGAAGTTCCATGGGCGCGCCAGGATTCGTTCATCTTCATACTCACACCGAATATAGCATTCTAGACGGCGCGAGCCGGATCAAGGACATCATTAAGACAGCCGTCAAGTATGAGATGCCCTCGGTTGCCATCACCGATCACGGTGTTATGTACGGCAACCTCATGTTCTACAGCGAGGCCAAGTCAGCCGGGATCAAGCCGATTATGGGGTGTGAGGTGTATGTTGCTCCGCGCCACCGTACACTCAGGGATCCCAGACTCGATAAAGAGCAGTATCACCTGGTGCTGCTGGCAAAGAGCGAAAAGGGCTACAAGAACCTCATAAAACTTGTAAGCACTGCATTCTCCGAAGGTTTCTACTATAAGCCCAGAGTAGATAAAGAACTGCTGGCCGAATACAGCGACGAGCTGATCGCGCTTACGGCATGCCTTGGCGGAGAGATCCCCAATCTGATCATGAAAAACGACTTCGAGAGGGTCGACAGGTCTCTGGGCGAATATATCGATATCTTTGGCAAAGACAATTTCTATCTTGAACTCCAGGACCATGGCCTGCGTGAACAAAAGCCTGTAAACGAGGCCTTGCTGGATATCTCGAAGCGTATGGGTCTGAGGCTGGTAGCCACTAACGATATCCACTACACAAATAAAAAAGATGCCGAAGCGCACGATGTGCTGCTTTGCATACAAACTGGATCGACACTGGACGATCCCAACAGATTTCGCTTTGGCTCTGATCAGTTCTATATGAAGAGCCAGGAAGAAATGGCCAAGCTCTTCCCGGAAATACCTCAGGCGCTGGAAAACACCCTCGAGATTGCCGAGAGGTGCAATATTGAGTTCGACTTCGGACGATCCAAGCTCCCTGACCCGGGTGTGCCGGAAAATATAACCCCTGATAACTACATGCACAATGAGGCCTGGGAAGGTCTCAAGAGGCGCTTGGGCAAGGAGCCGCCTGATGATTATAGGAAACAGTTTGAGTATGAGTGCAAGATCATCAACGACTGCGGCTTTCCCCTGTATATGCTCATAGTGCGCGACTTTACGGACTTCGCGCGTAATGCCGGGATGTATGTAGGCGCGAGAGGTTCGGCTGCGTCGAGTCTGGTGGGATACGGACTTGGGATTACTGATGTCGATCCTATAGAATATGGCCTTGCCTTTGAGCGATTCCTGAACCCGGAACGTGTGGAGATGCCTGATGTCGACCTGGATATTCAGGACGACCGGCGTGAGGAGCTTATACAATACGTCTGCAAGAAATATGGCCGGGACCGCGTAGGTCAGATCGCGACTTTCGGGTCTATGAAGGCGCGCGCAGCGGTGCGTGACTGCGGACGTGTATTGGGAATGGATCTGCCGGAGGTCGATAGGATATGCAAGATGATCCCATCTATGCCGATAGGTATGACTATCGATCAGGCGATGGAAGTAAATGTCGACCTCAAAAACGCGTATGACAGCAGCCATTCCGTCAGGAAGCTGATAGATACAGCCAAGAGTCTTGAGGGGATCAATCGAAATGTGGGAGTGCATGCGGCGGGCGTGCTGATATCCTATGACCCGCTGACCGATCATGTGCCGGTGCAGCAGGGGGGCAAGGGCGAGTTTGTCGCACAGATGGCGAAGAAGGACATCGCGAAGGTCGGACTGCTCAAGATGGACTTCCTGGGTCTGGCGAACCTTACGATCCTTGCGAACTCGATCAAAAATGTAAAGAAGAGTCAGGGGATCGATATCGACATCATGAACATCCCCCTGGACGACAAAAAGACGTACGAAATGTTGGGCCGGGGCGACACAAACGGTGTGTTCCAGCTCGAAGGCGCGGGTATGCGACGAAACGTTATCGAGCTTAAGCCAAACTCGGTCAGGGAGCTTGCGGCTATTGTCGCCCTATATAGACCGGGGCCGATGGCGTTTATTCCGAAGTTTGTGCGCTCCAAGTTCGGTCAGGAGCCTATTACATATCTGCATCCATCACTCGAACCTATTCTCAAGGAAACTTACGGCGTTATCTGCTATCAGGAACAGGTGCTGCGTATTGCGCAGTCTATCGGCGGATTCACTATGGGCCAGGCTGACGTTCTCCGAAAAGCTATGTCCTCTAAAAACAAAGAGATTATGGACAAGCAGAAGGAGAAATTCCTTGAGGGCGCAAAGGTAAACGGCGTCTCCGAAAAAATTGCGACTAAGATATATGAGCAGGTGGAACCTTTTGCGGGTTATGCTTTTAACAAAGCGCATGCGGTCTGTTACGCGTTTGTGGCGTATCGCACTGCTTATATGAAGGCCACCTATCCCGCAGAGTACTATGCAGCGCTCATTTCGGCTAATATGGACGACAAAGAAAAGCTCTCTATCTATATAGATGACTGTAAGCGGTTCAATATACCTATCTTGCCGCCGGATGTTAATGCGAGCGGCGCGGACTTTGAAGTGGAAGACGGCGGAATCAGATTCGGACTCGGAGCCGTGAAGGGCTGCAGCAAAGGCGTGATTGAAGGAATGGTGGCTGCGAGGAACGCCGGTGGCAAGTTCAAAGACCTCTTCGACTTCTGCGAGAGAGTGCAGGCCGAAGCCGCTATGAATAAGAGCAGCTTGGAGTGCCTGATCAAGGTGGGGGCATTTTCATCGGTTCTGCCTAACCGCGCGCAGCTTATGGAGATGATGCCGGACGCCATGAGTGCGGCTGCATCCAGGCTCAAAGATCAGAAAAACGGGCAGACGGGCCTCTTCGGTTCGGACATGGACGAAATTGTCAGTGGGTTCGACGCTGGCAAATATGCACATCTCGGTGAATATCCTCTGGATCAGATATATACGATGGAGAAGGACCTGGTGGGGCTGTATCTGTCGGGCCATCCGCTGGATAATATGCGCGCTCAGCTCGAAAAAAGCTGCTCGGCAAATGCATCGAACTACAAAGAACTCGACAACGACCAGGAGTGTGTGATAGGCGGGATCATTACTGATGTGCGCATCAAGATCACCCGCAGAAACGACAAGATGGGCTTCGCAAAGATCGAAGACCTCTACGGGTCGATCAATGTCACGTTCTTTCCACGCGACTTCAAAAATTGTGAGAGCCAGCTCATTAAAGACAGGGTTGTGCTCATCAAAGGCAAGGCAAGCCACAGGGAGCGGCTTGCAGGTGATGAAGAGGACAACACTGTTGAAGTCGAGATAAGGGGAGAGTCGGTCACGCCGCTGGCACACAGTAACGGCAGGGCTAACGGCAACGGACACCGAAAGGTCCACATCAAGATCAACGGCACTCCTAATATCCGTCTCGATATACTAAAGCACATACTCGAAGCCAACCCCGGCGATAGCCCGGTCTATTTCTGGATGTTTCACTGCGGTACCCGCCAGAAGATTGCAACTTCATATAAGGTAATGGCTACAACACGTTTTGTAGAAGAAGTTGAGAGAGTCTTGGGTAGCTCGACTGTAAAGGTAGCGTAATTCCTCAGGCTTGAGACTATCGTAACAATTTGGCTTCCACAAAGCATTTATCCGTACCCAAAGTGGAAATAAGTACGTAGCGCAGTAAGTACATCTATCGTCTGTCGCGGGAGATATTAATTGTCGAACAATGGTAGACAAGAATGCCCAGTTGCGCCTCGAAGCCGAAAATTTGTGTGGATCGGCTACGTGCTGGTTGTCGCTCTTTTAATAAGCTTGACAATGCTGCTGGACTGGCTTGAACCCATTTTTCCTCTCGGGCGTTATCCCATTTTATATGTAGTAATCGTTATGATTATGGCTTACCTCTTTGGCACAGGCCCGGCAATTACCGGCGCGGCACTGGGTTTAATTTTGTTTGAATACTATTTCTCCGCCGCCTATAACAAATTTTGGCCCCTTGCAGATACGCCGCGTGGGTGGGCAGGAATTGTGGGATACTTGCTGGGAATGCTGCTGGTAAGCGCAGCGGCGCTTTATGCAAGGGCTGCTCGGGCTCGTATTCAACATCTGGCAGACTTACTGCAAAAATATGAGCTTCTCGTCAGGCACGCAAAAGACATAATCCTCTTCAGCCGCTGCGAAGACGGACAAATTATGGAAGCCAATGCCGCCGCCGTCGAAAACTACGGTTACAGCAGGGAAGAACTGCTCAATATGCGAGTCAATGATATACGCGCCCCGGGAATCGAACCGATTATTAGCACACTGGCAAATGAAGAGGAGGAACGTGGAGTCATTTTTGAGACGATACACAGACGAAAAGACGGCAGCTCTTTCCCTGTCGAAGTCAGTTCACGAATTGCATTTGTCAGCGATGATCTGATCTTGCTGAACATTATACGTGATATAACCGATCGGAAACTGGCTGAGTCGGCAAAGACGCGGTTGGCGAGCATTGTCGATTCATCATCAGACGCTATCATCGGCAAATCTCTGGACGGAACGATCCTATCATGGAACTCGGGTGCGGCAGCGATATATGGTTATACTGCCGAAGAAGCAATCGGTAAACCGATTTCCATTTTATTGCCGTCTGATGCGATAGATGATTTGCAAGAAATCCTGAGTGCACTCGCAAGTGGTGAACGGATTGTAAATCGAGAAAGCGTTCGTATGAGAAAAGACGGCAAGCTCATCGACGTATCACTCACTGTTTCACCAATAAAGGATGAGCTTGGCAATATCATCGGCGCATCGACTATCGCGCGCGATGTCACCGAACTGATCGCCCTTCGCAGACAGCTCGAAAACCAGGTTACTCTTCTGCAGCAGGCCCTGGTGCCTCCACTTCCCACTGTAATTGAATGCTGCAAAGTGGCGGCAATATATCAGGCCGCATTCCCGGGACAAGATGTAGGCGGTGACTTCTACGATGTGTTCGACACAGGTGATGAAGTAATAGGAGCGTTTATCGGCGATGTATCGGGCAAGGGTATCGAAGCTGCCGCTCTGGCAGCGGCTGCACGCAGTACAATCCGCGCCTTTACGTTTGACTTACAGTCGCCAGACACGGCATTGAGCCGCAGTAACACAGTACTATATTCACAGCACTCCAAAACGACAAGGTTTATCACTGCACTGTTGGTCTTACTTAATCCCAAAAGCGGATGTTTCTCATATGCAAGCGCAGGCCACCCACCAGCAGCTATTTGGCATAAAGATGGATCAGTAGAATTTCTTCCCGTGCACAATCCGCCGCTTGGCCTATTCGAAAAGCAGGACTTTGAGTGCGGCGGATCCTGCCTTGAACCTGGAGATAAGATGGTGCTCTATACAGATGGAATTCTAGAGGCTAGGCGGGAGACTGAACTGCTCGATTTGGAAGGGATAGAAACTGCTCTCAGGCAGCACGGACATAAGGAACCTAACGAACTGGCCGAAGCGCTCTATAGCACAGCTCGCCATTGGGCAGGAGGAAAGCTTCTAGACGATGTTGCTATATTAATTATAGAGCGAAATCGTGGGTATCCAGGCAAATATTCGCATCATCCGGCTTGACAGTCATGATAGACTGGTTATAGCTTTGGAGAAGCGTTTTTGCAATGCCTTATTATCGACGCAATTTATATGTCCTCTCAATTACTATTTTTCTCGCAGCGGCAAGTTGGAATCAGATAGTGCCGTTTTTGCCACTCTTCCTCAAGCAAATGAAAGTGGGCCATAACCTGCTTGCATGGGTCGGCATCGTATTTGCAGCGCAGTCAATCGCGGCAATTATCGCTCTTCCCTTCTGGGGCAAGCTGGGAGACAGTTACGGCCGAAAAACAATGGTTATACGGGCAGGTTTTTGCCTGTCTGCAGTCTATTTCGGCATGAGCATATCCACAGTTCCCTGGCATCTGGCTCTCTGCAGGTTCCTGAACGGTGCTCTGACAGGTTTCATTCCCGGCTCCATTACTCTGATAGCTACAAACACACCCGAAGAATACGCTCCGCGTTCTGTTGCGACTGCCCAGACTGCTTCCGCTGCAGGCTTGATAATCGGTCCGGCAATTGGTGGGCTGCTTGCCGCTGCAGTGGGTTACCGCGGCGCTATGCAGATATCGGGGATAGTTGATTTGATTGCTACACTGCTTGTTTGGCGGCTGGTCCAGGAGCCCAAGAAGCCGGTTGCCCTCGAAAAGACGAGCCTGTTACAGGACTTCGAAACTGCGTTCAAATCACCGGTACAAGTCGCAATCTTGTTCGCAGTTTTTCTGGCATGGGTTTTCGGTAATGCGATCAATCCGTATCTACCGCTTCATTTGGGCAATCTAGGCGTAAAAGAATGGCTAGTGGGAATCGTGTTCTCGCTGCCTGCGGTGGCGTTCATACTTGTCGCCCATAGATGGACCATGCTTGGAGAACGCATCGGCTTTGAGAGGGTGATAATCATTGGGCTTGTAGGCGGCGGAATATTCACAGCCATGCTGACAATAATGCCGAATGTGTGGATGTTTGGACTTGTATATTTCATGAGTGGACTATGGGTGGCTGCGGTCCAGCCCAGTACGGCTGCGCTCACATGTACAAAAGTCGACGAGAGCTTTCGTGGAAGAGCGTATGGTATTCAGCAGTCGGCAGGTACACTGGGCGCTCTACTCGCCCCGCTTGCCGCGGGTAAGATCGGCGGCATATTCGGTCTTCGTTCAATTTTCCTTGCTACCGGAGCCTGCCTGATGATCGGCGCAGCTGTCTTCAAATGGCTAGTGGACAGGTGGAGATCGGCCATCAAACTCAACGGCTAGCTGAGTTTGTTACTCTCTCCGGATTGGGTAAAGCCATAGTGACATAATCCAAATACTCCCTCTTGGATTTGGAGGTCACATATGGGCGGGGTGAAATTAGGCCGGCTGTTCGGCTTTGAGATAAGCATAGACTGGTCATGGCTGCTGATCTTCTTTCTGGTCGTCTACACTCTGGCAAGCGGATACTTTCCGCACTTCTACCCGGACCTCGATGTCGCCACCAGTTGGGGGATGGGAGTGCTGGCGGCTCTGCTGCTTTTTGCGTCTGTGCTGGTGCACGAACTCAGCCACAGCGTGGTCTCAAGAAAATACGGCACTCCGGTTAAGGGAATTACGCTCTTTTTATTCGGTGGAGTATCGCAGATGAGCGATGAGCCCAAATCAGCTCGGGAAGAATTCTGGATGGCGATAGTCGGTCCCATGACGAGCTTTGCGCTGGCAGTGTTCTTTTACCTGCTGGGCGGGATAGGCGAAGGGTCAGAATGGCCCATGCCTATAGTCGCAGTGCTGGGTTATCTGGCATTCATTAATCTCCTGCTGGGTGCCTTTAACCTCGTCCCTGGATTTCCTCTTGACGGCGGGCGTGTGCTGCGCTCGATCATATGGGGCGCTACAAACGACCTTACCAAGGCGACGCAGTGGGCGTCATATTCCGGTCAGGGATTCGGTTATGCGATGATGGCCTTTGGATTCTTTATGATCCTGGGCGGCAACCTGATAGGCGGGCTGTGGTTGATCTTCATAGGCTGGTTTCTCACCGGCGCGGCCAGGCAAAGTTATGAGCAGCTTCTCATACGGCGGGCGCTCTCGGGCGTGCGAATAGATCAGGTAATGACAACAGACGTCCCGGAGATACCGGCCGGTTTGAGCGTGAGACAGTTTGTAGACGAGCAGCTTCTGCGGCATGAGTATTCGTGTTATCCGGTTATGGCGGATGAAAAGGTCGTAGGTGTGATAGGAGCGGAAGAGGTGCGGACTGTGCCGTCCAACCTGTGGAATATGACCAGGGTGGGCGACATCATGCACCGCATTGACGGCGAATATGAAGTGACCTCCGAAGACGATGCATGGGTTGCGCTGACCAGGTTAAGCACTGAAAATGTCTGCAGACTGATGGTGGTAGAAGGCGATCACCTAAAGGGCACTGTCGGGCGCGACTCTGTCTTCAGGCTCATTCAGACTAAGCTCAGGCTGGGGATGTGACACAAGTTGAGAGTGGTGAGTGGAGAGCTGAGAGTCCGGAATGGCCACCGATGATTAATGCAGCCCATGTTGTTAGTTTATCCCTCACTTATAGCCTCTCGCGACAAGAGTGAGAGCAAGAAATTCGCAATTTGCTATAAATGGATAAATAAGCAGAAGGTATACTGCCGCTATCGTCTAACTCCTACTAAAAACAATCACTTAGAATCATATCATGAGCCTATCGGCTCGCCACTATTAAACTAAAATAAGCTGACGTGGCGGCAACTGGTCTGGACTCTCCACTCTCAGCTATTTTCAAGGGAGATGTTATGACACCTAAAGAGCGGATGCTCATTGCAATGCAAAACGGCAAGCCGGACCACGTACCTTGCGCGCCTGACATATCGACCATGATCCCTATGCGCCTGCTCGGCAAGCCGTTCTGGGAGACCGAGATGGAGTGGAACCCTCCGCTCTGGAAAGCATATGTCGAGGCCATCAAATACTTCGGGATAGACGGCTGGTTCACATATGGTGATCTCAGCCTCAGATGCGACGACAAGAACAAGTACGAGCAGAAAGTGGTCAGCCGGGACAACGAGCGGATAGTGACGGCATATAAGTGCGAGACTCCGGCAGGCGTCTTGACCTCCGAGACCACATTCTTTGTGGCCGATTCCGCATCTCCCACCGAAAAGCCGATTAAGGATATTAAGCAGGATTTCGACAAGCTCAGATACCTCTATCCTGACATTCTTGACTCGGATACGACACGGCTGGAGGAGATGCGCGCCGAACTCGGCGATCTTGGCGCACTCGGCGTGCCTATCTCATACCCGGGCTTTCAGATATGGTTTACTCTGGTCCAGAGCGGTCTGGAGGGTCTTACGTATGCTTACATGGATCATCCCGATCTTATCGAGGAGTGGCGGGTAATGGAAGAGAAGCGGTCATTGCGCATGATGGAGCTGGCGCTGGATGCTAAACCCGATTTTATACTGCTGGCGGGCAGCGGAAGTATCACTTTGCAGTCTCCGACTATCTTTAGGGAGCTGTGCGTGCCGACGATCAAGAAGATGACTGCAATGGCAAAGCAGGCCGGAATCCCGACTATGATCCACAGTTGCGGCAAGGAGAGGGTGCTTATAGAGATACTCGCCGAGGAATCCGACCTCAACTGTGTGAACCCTCTGGAGATACCGCCAATGGGTGACTGTGAGCTTGCCGAGATCAAGCGCGACTTCGGGCACAGGTTTGCGCTGATGGGCAATATTCACACCACCGACGTTATGCTCAACGGCAGTGTGGAAGACGTCGAGAGAGTTGCCAGGAAGTGTATTGATGACGCAGCGGAAGGGGGCGGCTTCATCCTTTCGACGGGAGACCAGTGCGGCAGGGATACACCAGACGAGAATATCTTTAAGCTGGTAGAGGTCTGCAAGAGCTACGGACGGTACGACTGAGAACTATTTGTTCAATACCGGCACAAAACGTCTCTGATCTGTCGGCTGATCTGAACTAGACCCGGATTCGACTACTATCTCGTGAAAGCCGTTGGCGAATTTGGTTGTGTCCCAGCCGTATGCGGCTTCGCTGTCGCTGGTCGTATAGACTGCGCGGCCGTCAACATAAAAAGTGGTTATCGAACCGGCAGCTTGGCGCTCAGATTTTATATCGACTGTCCCGCGCACCGGATAGATCCTCGACTTTATTGATTTTAAGCAGTAATCCATAGCGGCGCCGGTCAGTTCTTGGGCGGCATACTTGGGGTCAAATGAAGGGAAGAGCAGTCGAATGGCTGTGACTCCCTTCTCCACTTTACGCGGCTTGCCAAGCTTATCGAAATAGTTGGTGAGATACTCCGTTGCAAATGCATTATCAATTTTGCCGACCATGCTCGGCACATCTTCCCACTCGCCGTCGTCTATGCGTACCTGCGCTCTATATGACTGATTCGGCCTACTTGGTTGCCAGGCAAGGTTTATGTAGCCGTAAAAAAGCGGCGGTGTTCCCTCCAGAACCGGCTTAGCCGATTCTTTCGGCCCGATAATCATCACTTGAGGCTGGTTTACGCCCTGATCGTGCGCGTGATAATATGGCTGGACCATAAACCCGCCTCGAGTCTCTACAGCATCGCCCTCCTGCGTGGCCCAGGGGCAGACAGGTGCAGTCGATATTGTGAGCACGCCTCCGTGATTGGTGTTCACTGCCCCGACTCCCGTGAATGTAGTAGCGTCATATCTGCCGACGCCGAGGACGGGGCTGTCTACCTTAGCGATCTGTTCGCAGATTCCGTCGGGGTATACTACCGTAACATCCCCGCCAGCTCGGTTTTCAAAGTCTATCTCTTGCGGCATACGAGTCGGACGTTTGACCACTATTACGAAAGTCTCACCTGTCAGCGGCATGTAGTCTTCCGGCAGAGGCAGCAGATTGTGGTATCTTTCGACAAATACACTGTTGCCGACATAAGGCGAAAAGTCACGAAATATAGACTCGCCTGTATGAATATCCAACTGGATCGCTGAAGAACGCGGGATGTGGCCTCCGTATCCGTTGGGGATAGACGAAAACTCGCACGGTGATATGCTGAACATAAGCGGCATCTGCGCTTTGCCCACACCCATCGCCGCCTGCCCTGTCTTGATCCTGATCCCGTGGACAGCCGTAGCAGCAACCGCGCCATGTGGAGTATACGATGAAGCGCCGAAGCCTGTTATCCGGGCATTGGCGGCAACCTTCACACGACCGACCGTGCTGTAATTGCGCCCACCATCCAGGCTTACCTGCACAAGCCCGCCGACTTGGTTTAGTATACGGATCCTGTATATTTCGTCTGTGGGAAAATCCGTTTCGGATGCATGGCAGCAGATACTCGCGAAGACGAATAGGATTATGCTCGCCCAAACGTGTCTCATAGATAAATTATATCAGTTTGCAAGAAGTGAAGGGGAATGTCGCGCGTTAATTAAAGAGGTAATTGGTTGAAAGCAATAAGCAAGAGGAGTTCGATGAAAAAGATTTACGACCTGTCAAAACTCGACTGGAAGCTTTCCGGTTACACACCGTATGTATGGTGGCTGACTAAGTCAATGGAGGTCGGCGCAACGCCTGAGGCCGATGTATGTCCGATTTCGGCGAAAGTGCCCGGATCGGTGCAGGGCGCGCTGCGAGATGCGGGCATCATACCCGACTGGAACGAAGGGCTCAACGCGAGAGCATGCGAGTGGGTTGAAAACCGGCACTGGGTGTATAAAGCAATCCTTCCGGATGAAATGATCGAAAGCGGCAAAACATATCGCCTGAGATGCAACGGACTCGACTACTCCGGATGGGTCTATCTCAACGGCCAGGAGATAGATCGGTTTGAAGGCACTTATGTGCCGCATACATTCGACATTACGCCGGCTGTTAAGGAATCCGGCAATATTCTCCAGATAGTGTTTGACATGCCGCCCAGATGGCTCGGGCAGATAGGCTTCACATCTGAGATGACGGAGTGGAAGGCCCGGTTCAATTACACATGGGACTGGGTCGTCAGGCTCGTCCAGATCGGCATATGGGACAGGATCTGCCTGGAATCAGTGGACGGCGCAGAAATATCTGAACTGCGGTGTTATGCTCAAGCTGATTCGGCAAAGTCACTCGGGTCAATAAAGATAAAGGGTGGGGCGACCGGCAGCGGAGGGTCCGTGCAGGTTACTCTTTCATATAACGGAAATGAACTCTGCGAAAGAAGCTTACCTGCGGCTGAGTTTAATAAAAACGGCATCGATCTGAACGATATACCTGTGGAGCTGTGGTGGCCCAACGGGCATGGTAGCCAGCCACTTTACGATCTCACGACCAAGCTGCTGGATTCAAGTGGATCGGAACAGGACGCCATTACACGGCGAGTAGGGTTCAAGGAAGTGACATGGCAGCCATGCGAAGGCGCGCCTGCTGAAGCCGATCCATGGATTTGTGTTGTCAATGGCAAACCCATTTTTCTGCAGGGAGCCAACTGGACCCCGATTCACCCCAACTTTGCCGACACTACATATGAAGACTATCGCAAACGTCTGGCAGTCTACAAAAACCTTGGTTTCAACATAATGCGCGTGTGGGGTGGGGCCATACTCGAGAGAAAATGGTTCTACGACTTGTGTGATGAGCTGGGAATTTTCGTGTGGCAGGAGTTTCCACTTTCGTCTTCGGGCTGCGACAACTACCCGCCTGAGGATGAAAAGAGTATCGCTGATCATGAGATCATCGCACGGTCATATATAGCGCGCAGGCAGCATCATGTATCACTTCTGCTGTGGTGCGGCGGCAATGAGCTGATGTATAAAGGCACTGCAAAACCAGTAGAGTTTACTCATCCTTTGATAAAGCGATATAAAGAGGTGGTTGAAGCCCAGGACCCGACAAGGCGAATGCTGCCGACATCGGCAAGCGGGCCTGTTGAGTGGGCCGACCCCGCAAAATTTGGTGTAGGGCAGCACTGGGATGTTCATGGACCATGGAAATGTGAAGGAAATCTTAGCGAGAGCTGGGACCCGATGTGGAAAAACGATGATGCTTTCTTTCGATCGGAGACCGGCTCGCCCAGCGCAAGCCCAGTTGAAATTATCCGCCGATCTCAGGGTAATCTCGACGCATGGCCGGTATCAATCGATAACCCTTTATGGAGAAGAACCTCACTTTGGTGGATTGAGGCCGATCAGTTTAAAGCTGAGCATAATAGGGAGCCGAATGATCTGGAAGAATATGTAGCCTGGAGCCAGGAGCGCCAGAAGCAGGCTCTTATGACGGTGGCAAAGGCTTGCAAGGACAGGTTCCCGCGCTGCGGAGGTATCATAATCTGGATGGGGCACGACTGCTACCCGTGCAATGCAAATACATCCATAATAGATGTCGACGGCAATCCGAAGCCTGCCGCGCTAGGTCTTGGAGAGATATTCAGGGCAGACTAGAAGCTTCTGGCAAGAGTGTAGACAAAGACTGACTGAGCCCCTGCTTCCTTGAGCATTTTAGCAGCTTCATTGAGCGTGCTGCCGGTTGTAAATACGTCATCGACCAGCAGCACGCGTTTGCCTGTGATCAGATCGGGCCGCTGCACCGCAAACGCGCCTTTGATATTGAGCATGCGTTCATCCTGAGGCAGACTGACTTGGTGGCGTGTGTTCTTTATTCTGTAGAGTGCGTTGATCTCCAGCGGCACGGATATACGCTTACAAAGCAGTCGGCCAAGTTCCTCCGACTGATTGAACCCGCGCTCTACCAGTCGATTGCGGTGAATGGGTATCGGGACGACCATATCGACATTGCCGTTTAGCTGCCGGTGAGGGTAGCAGCGGATCATAAGATCAGCCAACTGCTCGACTATGGCAAGGTGCATATCGTACTTGAGGGCATGGATCGCTTTACGCAAAACGCCTTCATATAGACCGGCGCTGCCGGCGAAGTCAAATGAAAATTCTCGATTTTGGCAGTCTGCGCAGATATTGGCCTCGCACGGCATTGCGCACTTGTGGCAGTACATATCGCCGACGACATCGATCATCTCTATGCACTCTGCACACAGATAATCGTCATCCGCCCTGCCGCACGCAAGGCAATATGACGGATAGACCAGATCAAGCATGCCGGAGAAGAGATTGCTTGCCAAAGCTTTCATGTCACAGTGTATTTTAGCAATACCAGGTAATTCCGGTTTCCCGGGAACATAGCCGCAACCTGAACATCATTGCCTCTAATGAGCGCTTGACCTTCAAATAAGCTGCCGGTCTTTTGCAGATTCACCCATTTGCCGTCAATGATCACAGCCACCGCCAGGGCTTCGGGTGCGGTTATCCTAAACGTCTGGGTGGAGCCTGACTTCAGACAGCCGCGCATAGGCTCGTAAAGATGAGCATTTTTCTGATGGAATGTCTCAAACGCAGTCGGGAATGCATCATTGTCACTCGTCTGAGGATTTGCCTTTACGCAGTAGTCCGCTGCCCAATCATAATTGCCCGGAGCATCAGCACGCTTGGCATATAGGCGTAGAATATATTCACCTGCTGTCGGAAAAATTGCGTTTACGCAAACACGACTGCTGTCTCGCTGCACAAAGACGGATGCGCCTGGGGCATTTACCTCTCCCCGCTTTACCTCCGCCGCAAGCAGCACATCATCCGGAGATACCAATTCCACCGAGCAGGAGTTGCCGCAATTTATGGTCCCTTGTAAATTACTGGCAAGCTTGAGATTGTAACTAAAAAACGCTGGCCTTATATATACCAGGCTCTCAAACTCGGACTTGGTGATCGGCTTATCCAGGAGCTGCCATGACGGGTTTTGAGGAAAATGGTCATATACGAATGCTGTAGGATCGGTAAGGAAGTAGTAATCCCTTGGCTTACGAACAAATTTGCGATCACCGTCGATATATCCCGCGCCCCAGATGCAATCAAGCAAGCGCCATGACCCATCTATCTTTACAGCATTCCAACTGTGGTCGTTCCTGGTGAATGTCGAACCTACTTGGTAGTCTCTGCCTCGAGAGCAACCGTCTATCGTTACAGACTCAACGCCTGCTCTTTTCGCGAGCGCATTGAAGAGATTTGAATATCCGTCGCAGACTGCCGTTCGTGTCTTCAGCACTGTTGCAGGGCTCTGATCGCCATAAATGCCTGAGTCATAAGCATCCATGTCGAAGTTTATATTGTGGGTGATCCACGAAAAAATCGCCCGAGCCTTTTCAACGTCGCTGCCGGCCGGCTTTATAAGATAATCAGCAAGGCTGTTTATCGACTTTTTCGCACTGGCAGGAGTTCGAGCTACATATTCATCGATCTGACCAAAGCGGGACTCAGCGCAAAATGCATCAGCACATATTGCGCAAAACAGCGCCGCCAGGCAAATCGAGAAAGCAATCACTCGTATATTTCTTGTGCTCATGCCCTCTCATTCTCCGTGTGAATTACAGGCTCAATAATAGCCGATCCCATAATGCCATGTTTTTTAGAAGTTGGCAAGCGCTGAGGTAATTTTCTCATCACGAAAACACGTAAGGGAGAAAGCACGAAAGAAACTATGGGGTGGGTATGGAGCAGAAATTAAGAATGATACCTTCTATTCCCTGTTTTCGTGATATAAATCAAGATGCGATCACCCTGGTGAGAGAAACCGTATAACTCAGCATGCTCAGTTCATTAGTGAGATGTTGATGCATAGCAGGAAGGGATGTAGGCAGGCCGTACTTAAAATATTGGAAAGACACGGGTGAAGAGGTTATTTCTTATGTTGCGCAAATTATCGGTCACGACAGTCCTCTGTATTGCTTTTGGCGCATGCGCCACGTTCTTATGGTCGGCTCAGAATCCTTATGCAGGGAAAAAGCTGATCGAATACGGCTGGGATGTGCCGGACACTGTTTTCGTGAACAAAAATATCAGTGAAATGGAAAAAGTTCCGTTCGACGGTCTGGTAATCTCAGTCAGAGACCTGCAGGGATGTATGATAACCGGAAATGTCTGGACAACAAAGAAATTCAAACCCGAAGAATATAACCATGCAATAAACGATCTCAAAGCGACAAACTTCAAGCGTTTTACAGACAACTTCATTCAGGTATTTGCGTCATTCCCATATGTAGACTGGTATGATCCCAACTGGTCAACTGTCGCATATAACGCTGCATGCCTGGCAAAGGTGGCAAAGCAGGGCGGATGCAAAGGCATCATGCTCGACTGCGAGCACTATGGCGGCACAATGGACATCTGGAAATACGATGACGCAAAACAAAAATTGCATACTATCGATGAATATAAAGCAATGGTCAGGCAGCGCGGAAGAGAATTTATCAGAGCGATCAATAAGGAATACCCTGATATAACCATACTGTCTCTGTTTGCATACAGCTTCTCTCACGTAGACAAAAGGGGATATGTCCTGCTGCCCGCTTTTTTTGACGGCATGTGCGAGGCCGCTTCTCCCGGTACAATCATAATCGACGGCTGCGAAAACACTTACGGCCACATCGCCGCAGACGTCTTCAGCAAAGCAAGACAGAACCTGAAATCTAATGTGAAGATGAAAGAGACGGCAGTGCCTGATGCTTATGCAAAGCATATGCGCGTCGGTTTTGCAGCATTTCCCGACTATGCAACCGGGACAGGGGCCAACGACCGTAAGTGGTATGCGGACGATTATACAAGAAACGCGTATTCTCCAGATGCGTTCAGGACGTCACTGGCGAATGCAATGAAGTATTCCGACAAATATGTCTGGGTCTACTCAGAGCGGCTCAGATGGTGGGGCACAAATAATATCCCTGCCAATGCACAAAAGGCTTACATAAATGTCCTTTCCCTTGCCAAATCAGGGCCTGCGCCCGGCAAGTTTCCCGACCGACTTGCAACAAAACCTGTGCGTGCATGTGATTTGCCCGGCTATGATGACAATACAACCTTTGCAAAGTTCAAATCAACAATGACTGAAGTGTTCGATTTTCCGAAAGCCGGCTGGCGGTTTAAGCATGATGATAATAAGGTCGGAAAAAAGGACGGGTGGTACGCTCCTGATTTGGATGATTCATCCTGGAGAACAATCAGCATAGGCAAATTCTGGCATGAAGAGGATACTGACTATCAGGGAGCCGCGTGGTACAGGATCAAGTTCACTGCTCCTTCGGTTGAAAAAGGCAAACGGGTATTTCTTGTAGTCGGTGCAGCCGATGAGTCGGCGTGGATATGGTTGAACGGAAAGTTTATTGGAGCGCATGATATCGATCCCGACGAGGGTTGGGATGTGCCGTTTGCATTTGATGTTACTTCCCAGTTAAAGCCGAACCAGGAAAATGTCGTTGCAGTAGAAGTTCTTAACCGTGCGCTTGCGGGAGGACTTTGGAAATCGATTAAATTGATGACTAAATAAACGCTCATGGCAGAGACCATTTTGGAGTAACATGGTCGGTAAGTAAAATCAGCAGGAACGCCGGATAGCCTTCGTGCGTAGCTAGTTTAGATGGAGTTTGGAATGCAATATAAAAAGATCGGGTTTATAATTCTCGCGATTCTTGCGCTTGGCACTGCAGCGATCTCCGAGCCGGTAGTCAAAGATGTCGCGGACGGAGTCACGCTCTACCAGGACATTACCACACAGCCGGAACCGCATATTACAAATGTGGTCAAAGTAGACCTTGCAAACCCGGCAGTCCATGTCAAAGCGGCAATAGGCAAGGATGTAGTTATGGATACTTCCCCGAATAAAGGCCGCGAGATAGTAAGCTCGATAACTGCACGCAAGGGAGCAGTTGTCGGGATCAACGCCGATTTCTTTCCATTTACCGGAGACCCAAATGGAATATGCATATCCGACGGCGAGCTTATCAGCGAACCCGCAAAAGGCAGGGCAGCTTTCGGCATACTTAGAGATGGACATGCGGTCTTCGATATTCCCAGCTTCGATGCAACTCTCACTTTTTCCAGCGGTGTAAGCAGGCAGATAGACGGCATCAACCGCGCCAGAGAGACAAACCAGTTGGTAGTCTATACACCTACATACGGCGAAAGCACCCTGTCCAAGTACAAAGGCACGGATGTAGTCGCTACAACTGACGAATTGCCGGTGCGTGCCGGCTGCACCCTAAACCTGACTGTGACCGAGATTAAAACAGATGCCCTGGACACAAAAATTCCAAAAAACGGTGTAGTTCTATCGGCAGGCGGACCGGCGGCTTCGTTTTTGGCAAGCAATGTGGCTGTGGGTGATAAGCTCCGAATAGTCTTCAATATTAAAAGCGCCTGTGGTGTCGATTGGATGCAGGTGGATCAGGCAGTAGGCGGAGGGCCGTGGCTGGTTAAGGACGGCAATGTATATTTGGATTACAGAGCGGAAGATTTCAAGCCTGATTTTGCCAGAACAACCCATCCGCGCACGGCGATCGGAGTGACCGCAGACAACAAACTCTTACTGGTGACGGTCGACGGAAGACAATCGTTGAGCACTGGGCTACCACTGCAAAAGCTTGCTGAAGCGATGAAGATACTTGGCGCATGCCAGGCGATCAACCTGGACGGTGGAGGCTCGACCACACTTTCGATACGCGGGACTGTAGTCAACAGCCCGTCCGGCGGCGCTGTCGCCGGCAATCCATATGAAGGTAGTGAGCGGTCTGTCGCCGATATGCTGTTGGTGAATGTCGATAAAAAGACCGCTCCGCCTGAGCTTCTCAAGCTGAAGATCAGCGGGATTGGAAAAGAAATAACATCAGGCGAGAAAACACAGCTCTACTTGACCTGGGGCGACGATGATCAGATGCTTACGGAAGAACAGCTTTCCCGAGTGGTGTGGGGGAGCACAAAAGGAATAGGCTTCATTGATCAAAAAGGCTTCTTTAATCCGATCAGGATGCGCACCGGAACAATCGACGCATTTTACGGTTCTCAAAAAGCTAGCATTCCGGTCATGGTTGTCGGCGGGCCGCCGGCAAAAATTGATGTCGCCGCAGTGAATGACAAACTTGATCCACGGCGGACTAAGGTCAAAATCACTGTGTCCGATCTGAACGGCAACTTCCTTGCGAATATTGATCTTGCTTTGACGGTCACGGGCGGAATCGCGAGCAGCAGTGCCGGGAAGACTGATAATAACGGCACATATTCGACAGACGTTGTGTGGGACATAACCGAGAAGCGGATCATAAAGGCGGCGGTAGGCGATTTGACCAGCGAAATATCAGTTCCTAATGGAAATTAGGACGCGGCCGTTTTCGTGGAACGATACATAAAGTATGCCTCGGGACGATAGCTTCCGAAGCGGAGGGGATTCAATGAAATATAGAGTTATTTTTGTGATTTTGGTTTGCACGCTCGTGCTGGCGGGCTGCGGCCAAAAAAACGCTTCGGTAAAATACGTCCAAAAGCCTGGCCGCCAAACTGTTTCGAAGAGTACAAGCTCTTCCGATAAACCTCAGGCGACAAATGATCAACCAAGTTCCGGGCTGCCGCTTAATACTCAGCCTTCGACGCTCGATCAAGCGCTTAATCCTCTTGGCGCGCTGAGCAATAATGGCAGGAATGGTCAAAGCGGCTCCGGCGCTCCGGGAAGCCTTAACGTGCCGACCACCATGCCGGCAGCATCAGCGCCTGCAGCGCTCCCTAAATCCGTCAGGCCAAAGCCCGACCAGCTTCTTGCACTCGTGCAGATGCGCTATCGATCTGTCAAAACCATCAAAACAACCGGCACAACCAGCGCTGTTGTTGAGGCTGACGGTAAAGTTGTAAATAAGACCTCCGACACCCAATCGGGCTTCATGTTCAAGCGACCGGATAAGTTTAATGTCACCGGATCTAGTGAGCGGCTCGTAAGCAACGGCAAGGTTGTCGTCAGATACTTTAAGGGCACGAAGCGCTTCGTCAAATCCAAACTCGATAAAGACAAGGAACGCCTCCTCCTCAGAGAAATGATAGGCTCACAAATGGGAGTGCGCAGCCTTGGTCTATTGCTGGGCATGGATTACGGTCCCATGATGTCTTCCATGAAACTGCTTAAAGATTTCAAAGTTGGCGGCAGAGACACTTTTGTGCTTTCAATGCGTATCAAAGAAGGTATGGGGTGCCCCAAAGGAACGAACGCCGTCCAGACGCTTTGGGTCGGCAAGAAGGACTTCGTGATCTATAGAAATCAGTTGGTCGAAAAGGGCAGGCCCAATCTGCCCAAAGGCTACAAAGGTAAAGCGCCGAAACTGCTTGAGTCCACAATTAACGTTGTTGTAACAAAATGCGCTCTGGATTCCAATATTCCGGATTCCAATTTTGTATTCAACGCCCCGGCAGGCGCGAAGTCTGCCGAAGACCTGACCAGAGACTATCTGCATGCCAAACATGCCCCGGAGCTTTCGTTCACTTGGATCGATGGAAATAAGAAGAGCATCTCTGATTTTCAGGGTAAAGCCGTTATACTGGACTGCTGGGCGCTGCCGATGTGTGAGCAGCACCTGCCTGTATTGCAGAAAATCTATGAAAAGCATAAGGATTCAGTCCAAATAGTCTCGATATGTGTTAATACAGACATCCAAAAGGTAAAGCAGTATCTTGCTAAAAAGTCACTTGATTTTCCGGTGGTATATGCCAATAAAGACATCGCGAATATCCTTAGAACCAAGTATCACGTTCAGGTGCTTCCCACCATCTTCCTGATAGACAAGTCCGGCGTTGTCCAAGAGACTATGCTCGGCATTCCGCCTGAGAAGGATATTATTGCTAAACTGGATAAGATTAAATAAGTGTGGCATCGGGCAGCTTGTGAAGGTGAAGGGAAGTTTGCATGCAGATTGTACATTCAATAGATGAGATGCGCTCGCTTGTCGAAAACGCTCGTGCGGAAGGCAAGACCATCGGCCTCGTCCCGACAATGGGTGCGCTGCATGTCGGCCACCTCACGCTCGTGTCTCACGCAAAGCAGGACTGCGGGTTTGTTGTAGTAAGTGTGTTCGTAAATCCCACTCAGTTCGGGCCGAATGAGGATTTTCAAAAATATCCCAGAACCCTTGAAGCCGATTGTCGCAAATGCGAGAGTGCGGAGGCGGATGCAGTATTTGCACCGCTGGCGGTGGACATGTATCCGGGCGGCTTCGATACATGGATAGATGTCAAAGGACCAGCCGAAGTATTGGAGGGCCAGAGCCGCCCAGGGCATTTCCGGGGAGTCGCCACGGTATGCACCAAGCTTTTCAATATAACCGATGCCGACCGCGCTTACTTCGGAAAAAAAGACTATCAGCAGCTTGTTATAATCAAAAAAATTGTCAGCGACCTCAATATGAATGTTGAGATAGTGCCCATAGACACAGTTCGTGAGCGCGATGGTCTGGCTATATCTTCCCGCAATTCATACCTGGATTCGCGCGAGCATGAGGCCGCACTGGTTTTGAGCAGATCACTGGAGATGGCTAAGCAGGCATTTGAAAAAGGCGAGAGAAATGCAAAAGCTATTCAAACCCGTGTCTGGAACCATATCGCTGCTGAACCGCTTGCAAAAGTGGATTATGTTGCCGTCGCGGATGCCGAGACTCTCGCTTCAATAGAGACAATAGAGCGTTCGGCAGTGGTCCTGCTGGCTGTCAGGGTAGGCTCAACAAGGCTGATAGATAACGTGGTATTAGGTTGATCTAAGTTCTGAACTGATCCGTGCTGCAGTCGGAATCATCCTCGGCCCGCTTGCGCATTATTTCGCGTGCACCACAGCACGGATCGCTGGGGGAAACCGTTCACGACCGCCTGATCCCGTTGTCGCCGCTTCTTTTTTTTCGCGGCTCCCACCCAGACGTTCGCACCTGTTCTATACCCACCAGCCCAAGTATGCAAACAATGAAATTGCAGCGCTTTGTTAAGACCGAACAATCGGCATTTCGCTCTGTTCTGCCACTATAACTAAAACCCAACCGCTTCCAACGCCTGAAGATATAACCAGTGTCCGAAATTGTTTGGGTGGTTGATATTATTGCCGAGCAGACTGGGCCAGTCTTTTCGCTCAAGAACTTTCGCCCATACCGAATAAACATCTGCGTAGGCGCACTTCAGTTTTTTGGCTGCATTCTGCGTAGTTTGCGCATATTTTTCCATCTGATGTGAGCCGAATGCCCAGTCGGGATTTGGCGGGAACGTAGAGAGGATAATTACCTCGGCGCCGGTGCGTTCGCGTATCTTTTGGACCATGCTCTCAAGATTCTTCTCAAAAGTATCCAGGGGCACACTGCCTTTGTTATGATCGTTCATGCCGAATGCAAGAAGCACAAGGTCAGGGTTGCGTGAAAGCACCTTATCTTCCAGCCTGGCAATACCCTGAACTGATGTGTCGCCTCCTTTTGCTCCATTTTCCAGAGTTATCTGCGCTTTCGGGAAGCGCGTCTGCAGAGATTGCGCGTAAAGGTTTGGATAACGAAGAGCTTCTGCGGAAGCCTCGCAACCGGTGGAGATGCTGTCCCCAAAGACGATGATCTTAAATGGACCACCTGCATTCAGCTTTGCCAGGCTCTTTTGGAGTAGAGCAGACTGATCTGTCTTAACGGCAACTGGGTGGCCGTTTTTTGTTTCATAATCGACCCAGACAAAGAATGCATGGTTGCCGTAACCGGGATATTTTGTGTGATCGAAGGCTTTCTTGCCGTATAGGATATTGGCGGCGTAGTCGGGAATGCGCGATATTGGTGAGCGGGCAATAGTCCCGAGGGTGTAATTTAACACATAATCGCGACCCTGCTTGTAGATAATCGTATCCTTTTGATCCGGCAGATATGTGCTGCGCACTACAACAGTGCCGGGGACGACGTTATCGAAACAGAGCATCCCCGGAGTTCGCTCTGCCAGAACCATACTCTCTCCGCTTACTCTCATGATACTCAACCTTTTCTGTTTTGGACCCTGACTGCCGATTGATGGACAGCAGACAATAAAAGCCATGACTACAGCAAACACAAAATCGCGATATGACAATACCATATTTGCATTCCTTTAAGTGCAGCCGCATTAAGCCTTCGTGCTCTTCAACGCGGCCTGAATAAAGTCGTCGATATCTCCGTCCATGACTCGCATTACGTCGCCCGTCTCGTGATTATTCCTGTGGTCCTTGACCATCGTATACGGCTGGAAGACGTATGAGCGCATCTGGTTGCCCCATTCTATGGCACGGAGGTCGCCCCGCAGTTCGGCTATGCGCTGCTCGTTCTCTTCGTTTTGCAACTGCCCAAGCTTGGCCGCAAGAACCTTCATTGCCGAATCTTTGTTCTTATGTTGAGAGCGCTCGTTCTGACATGTGACTACGATGCCGGTTGGAATATGTGTGATACGGATAGCCGAATCAGTCTTATTGACATGCTGGCCGCCTGCGCCGCTGGATCGATATGTGTCGACCCTGATTTCGTCAGGATTGATATTGACCTCGGTATCTTCTTCGATCTGAGGAATGACATCGACAGCCGCAAATGACGTATGCCTGCGCTTGTTCGCATCAAATGGGGAAATTCTTACCAGACGATGCACGCCGCGCTCGTTCTTGAGATAGCCATAGGCATTGCGGCCCTCAAAGAGGACCGTGACGTTCTTGACCCCAGCCACATCGCCTTCGACAGTATTGAGGATTTCGGTCTTATAGCCGCCGCGCTCTGCCCATCGCAAATACATGCGCAGCAGCATATTCGCCCAGTCGCAAGCCTCAGTGCCGCCCGCTCCGGCATTGATCTCCATTATGGCATTGGCCGAGTCGTGCTCGCCGGATAAAAGAGTCTGAAGTTCGAGCTGCTCATGAGCCTTCTCGATTGAAACCAGCTCATGCCGGAGTTCATCCGCTTCGGGACTGGTGTCGTCATCAACCATTTGTGCCAGCTCTATAAGGTCGCTTAAGCGTGATTGCAGTTCCAGCAGGGGATCGATCTTTCCTTTAAGGTCACTGAGCTTTTTGAGTGTCTTTTGTGCCTCCGAGGCGTCGTCCCAAAAACCGGGACGTCCGGAGAGCTCTTCCAGACGATCTATTTCTTCCTGAACTCTAGGGACGTCAAAGATGACCTCCCAGCTCTTCGAGGTCTCGCTGCAGCGCAGCGGCTTTTTCTATTTCAACGTTCAATATCTATTCTCCAGTATTCAGTGGGCGGGACGATCTCATCCCGCCCATGCTCTATATATCATTATATTACTTATTAGCCTTTGTGCCAACGTCCAAGATTGTCTGAAGGGATTCAGTTCTCTGGAGTTTTCACTCTTTTTGGGCTCAGCAGGAGTTTCTTCCTCCTAATGACGAGCGTGCCGGGAGGGCGAGGCTTCCGCCGAGCTATATTTATTCCCGCTAAACTGAACAGCTTCACATTTGAGAGTTATATGCCTGTTTGTATCTTCTCAGTGTCCAGCCTAAAATGAACGACTCCATCAGGACATGGGAAGTCAATACTGTCAGCGGTTTTGCCGCCAAGTTCTCGCAGGTCGCCGCCGCTTCTTACTGCTGTCATCAATGGGTATGCGATCATCATGCTCTTGGGGCAAAAATGCGCAGGACACTCGTAAGTAGATGTGAACGCATCTCCCGGCTCGAAGCCCAGCCTGCATCTCTCTGCTCGGTTGTCATCGCCGACTTTGAGCACTGTGATCGTGAACTTCCAGTCTTCTTTATACCATTTGCGCATGGCTTCCCTCCAGATTAAGAGCTTTCTGGGCTAAACAAGCGTACAGAGTCACCCATTTGCCGGGCCGACCTACCCGCTCTTTCGGCAGTGAGGATGTAATAACATTCCCCTCATGCTTCACACGACCCATCTCATCACGCTTTGCCTCCAGCATATTCCATGCTTCCTGCAGTTCCGGCGCTCGCCCTGCCCCAAGCACGCTCAACGCATAAAGCAGCATCGGGAGCCCGACGCGCATCCCTTCCAGTGGGAAAAATGCATCGATCATGCGCAGACCTGGACTGTGCTCTATCACAAGACGTGTGGGTGAGTCCATTCTATAGAAAAGGCGGCGCCTGAGAAAATACTGTATCAGCTCATCGGTCCCTGCAAACGCAACACCACGTTGTTTCATCTCCGCCAGCAGAAGAAGAGCATGCATATTCGCCTTTATGCAGCTCTTAGGCACTCTCTTCATTTTGTTGAGACGATGCAGGCATATCCATCCACCATCAGGCAACTGCGACTCGGCCATTTGGGCTAGTCGGCTCTTAATTCGATCATCATCGCCATATCCCAGCATTAAGAAAAGCCGCATTATAAGATAGTCGAAGCAGTTGGCGTCGAACCCGCCGTCCAACCAGCGGCTCATCAATGGGTCTATAAATACGTCATTACGCGTCAGTCCCGATTCAGCGAGCGCAACCACATTTTGAACTATCTTTACGCTGTCATTCTCTATCCATGAAAGATCACTTGCCACATCGAGCGTTCGCGTTACCAGGCTGCGTGCCGTGATTACTTGCGAATCATCGTTCGGCAGACCGCATAAACCGATCAATGTGCGCACGCGGACTCCCGGATTGTCTTCACCGAGCAGCCAATCGAGTGTTTGTGCGTTCATAAAGACTATATCAGCTTTCTTTGCGGTGTTTTACATCATGACAAATGTTGCACATCGTTTGAAGATTCCCCTCTGAGTTGTCTCCACCCTTGACGTGGTGTTTAAGGTGGTGTAATTCCAAATGCCGTGGGTCTGAGGGATTCCACAGGTCATGTGTCCAACAGCATACTTGGCACGTGTATTTGTCACGCCTCAATACCGCTCTTCGGACTTCGTCAGGAATGTGTCGGTCATGCTCATAGCCTTGTCTGTCAGCCTGTAGTACATATATACCGACCGATAAATCCGGTCGCCCGGTAGATTTTGTTGCTACCGGCCAACCCTGTTCTGTGCGAAGTTCACGAACTCGTCGAGCCCACTCCGTCTTATTGTTTGCTACATATCTCAGCTCTTCGCCTGTGACACCACGCTCGACATTTGCTCTCAAGAACTCCAAAATCTTGCTTTGTACGGATTTCTTCTGCCTGCGAATGGAGTTGGCAATATTCCAGCGATGAGCTGCATCTCTGTCCTGCTCAGCGCTCAATAAGACATATTCATCCGGTTTCATGTTCCTGTATTCGTCGGGGATTTCGCTGTCTTCGGCTTCCAGCATCTCTTTCATTGTAATTCCGCTTGCAATGGACCATCCGAACTGCACACGAAGTTCGCGTATCCTACGCGGGTAGTCTTGAATACCGGAAACAACCAACAGCTCATTACCGCTTATGACTACGTTTGGATACTTGCAGAAATAATAGATAATGCGGTTTCTGGCGGATGTAATATCGGTGGGTAGAAGCGATTTCCCCAAATCTCTGAGCTTGCCGAATACCGGAACAAGGGCTAGGACTTTCGTACGGAGGTCATCCCCCTTGAGATCGGATTCAAAGGATGCAATCAACTCCGCAACCTTGCGGCGGATTGCCTCTGAATCCGTTACAGTATGTTTACCGCTATCGTTCATATAGGAACCTTTCCAGTTTTCTGAGCAGTTCATCCGGTTTGTTCGTTTCGCATTGCCAGACAACCAGCACGTCCCACCCAGCTTCTTTCAACAAGCGTTGAAATCGCTTGTCCCGCTCCATATTCTGATCTAACTTCTTATTCCAGAACTTAATGTTAGTAGCAGGCCGCTTTGAACGCGGGCATCCTTCGTGCCCATGCCAAAAACAACCGTGAACAAAAACAATCTTCTTATGCTTAGGTAGAACTATATCAGGGTTGCCCGGTAACTCCTTCTTATGCAATCGAAAGCGGAAACCCATACTGTGTATCATTGACCGCACAAGCATTTCCGGTTTGGTGTTGCAGCTTTTGACGCGCCCCATGATCCAACTGCGCTTTTCCGGTGTAAATCTATCGGACATAGCATCTGTTACCGCGCATCTGCAAACATACTGTATATCATTTCAGCAATTGCATTCGCCAGTTTTGGAGGTACGGCATTGCCTATCTGCCTTGCAATCTCGATCTTTGAGCCACAGAAGATGAAATCATCCGGAAATGACTGAAATCGTGCAGCCTCACGATGAGTTATCGGCCGGTGTTGTTCGGGATGTAGGTATCTGCCCTTTTCCGGCTTATAAAACTCGGTTCGTATAGTAAAGGCTTGTCTATCCCACCACAACCGACCGAACAAATCCGTACCCCCCGATTTCTTCCGAATCCAACACTTAGGGGTAAGCTCAGGCGCATTCTTCTGCAGATCAAAGCGGTTCATCCCTTCTTCGGGAATAGCTTTATATCTTGCAATGCTTGTAGCCGTAGGTGTACGGCCAAAATGCAAGTTTAGCGGTGGCGGTTCATCTCTAATATTCGTGCCTTGTGGAGACGGTAAATCGCCGATAGCTTCTCTCACAGTTTTCCATGGTTTCGGATTTACAACATACATCTTTGGGTCAATGGAGCCATTGCGAGGATTGTAGTGTGTTCTGAGTGGCGGAAAGTAATCTTTTGGATCAGCAAACTTGCAGCCTATGATGATTGCTCTCTGTCTGATTTGCGCCACACCATAATCTGCTGCACACAATTTGCCCCAATGGAGCTTAAATCCCAATTGTTCTACGGCACCGATGATTTCCCCATGCTCAAAAGACCCAAGCAATTGAGGCACGTTTTCCATTACAAAAATTGATGCGTTAGAACGGCTAACCACCTCCAGATATTGACGCCAAAGCAGCCTTCGCGCATCTCCGTTCCTATCCCTATTGAGTAAGCTGAATCCTTGACATGGAGGACCGCCTATAACCACATCAGCTTGGGGAATTATGACGGTCGGGTCGTTAAGAATGTCAACAATATCTCCAGCAATGCAGTGATTGCCAAAATTGGTGTTGTAAGTCTCTACAGCATAATCATTGAAGTCATTTGCCCAGACAGGTTGGAACCGCCCGACCGACGAATGGGTGAATCCAAGCGTCATGCCGCCTGCACCGGCGAAAGTATCGATAATTTTGATTACTCTGTCCATTGAAGTTGTAGAACTCCGCTTAAAACGTGGTTTCCGATGCATTATACGACAAATATGAGGGTTCCTCAATGTATGATTCGGAACAAAGCATTTGCTCGGCACAATAATGCCGGATAAATGCGATAACATCCCAATGACGTGAATAAAAGAGCATAACAGCCGGAGCAACATACTCCGACTGACTTGTAATTTTAGTGCTTTCCAACCAGCCCTCTGGCATAAGCATCCTGCGCAAGCCGCAGATACACATCCGGTCGAACCACAGTGAACCCTTTGTCTTCAAGACGCCGGACAGTCTCAATAATCGCATCCATATCGGCGTCATAGCAGTTTACATGAGCACATACAAACACTGGTCCCGATTGCCTGGCAGCCGATTCCTCAAACTCACGGATGGCACCGTCAACGTCCTTGCGGACCAGAGCGCTGCCCGGGCTCCAAAGCCTGCCGTCGCACCAGTGCGGCTCTTCACCCGGTATTCTCTCCCAACCCTGGAAGAAACCAAGAGCATCCGGCATAGCTTCCATATACTTTGCGATAACCTCGTCATCCACAAAGTCGGCGCCTTTCTGGTCCTTGGGACCGCCGAACTCCTCCATCTGCTCGCGGGTGTAGACGACCGTCTCGTTTTTGAGCTTATGCTCAATCTTCCTGCCGGGAAGATGCCGCACGATCCTGTTGATTGCCCAGATTGACTTGAGAGAAGTTTTCTTCATAGCGTCAGCACTGATTTTCAGATACCCAGGCAGATCGGCAAACCCGCTCGGGTAGTTATATGCGATTCCTGAAGGTCCACTGACTATATAGTCATTATCTGACTTGGTCTTAAAATAATACTCGAGCACAGCCGGGCCGACCTTTTCGAATATCGGTGCTACTTCCCAGCCAAGAGGAACCTCGCCTCTGCGTGGATGCAGCCAGAATTTCTTCTGGACATCGCACATCGAGTGCCATGAGTCTCCGTCTGAGAGCGTGATCGCAGCGTATTTGCCGTTGGGATCACACTCGGCTGAATGACAGTGGTCCTGAGAATATTCAGCGGACGCCTTGATGTGCTGGTGGAATGAAGTGTTTCTTGCGTAGCCGCAGTAGACCCAAACGCTGTGCCGGCTTGCGAAGTATACATGCGTCGCTTCGCTGTCACGAGGAGTGTGCCAGCCGAGCATCATAGCGTGACTAGGCGCAGCCGTCTGGACCTGCTCCCAGACTGCCGCCTCTTCGGGGAAGTCAGCGGCATTTATGCTCAAGCCCATGCAGAATCCACGGTGAGCGATAAGATAGTCCATGTCCGGCTGGACGGCAGCGGTCTCCTTCTGATCGTAATTTGCCATTACACGCAGATCAAAATCCTTCAGGTGTTCATTAACAAGCCAGTGATACGGCTCGACTCGTCCCTCAAAACGCCCGCGCATATCCAGCAGACATTTTAAGCCAAGTGAGTTTATTCGATCCGCTACAGAAGGAGGACATATCAGTGCGTCCATTACTCCAGCCAGTGAGGCCGCCACGTTAATAGTGTCCGGTACTGATGGATCAAACACAATATAGCCTTTCAGCAGATCAACGTATTTGCCCAGCAGCTCGTCCAGATTTGTTTCGACAGGCTCGTAGCCATACTGCTTGTACCATTCAACCCAGTGCTTCTCCATGCCTTTTGAGCTGGGGAGCAGATAGATATTGTGGCTCTCGCGATTTACAAGACCCTGCAAGCTGACCGCTATCGGCCACTCATCGGCGGCAACATTTTCCAACGACAGCAGGTGATATGTTTTCACTTTAATCTCCTCTTGCTCGGTACGATATGTGATCTGGTATAGTATAGCCTTTTTCAAGCATGCTGCCTATATTAACTCAAAGCCCCGTAATTTTACCAGCACTTTCTTTGCGGGCACCTCGGAATAAGTAATTGTGGGTATAGAGGTGTATCAAGAATACTGTTGAGGGAGCAGACACAGTGGAAAAGTTGTATAGGATAAAGACCACGGGGCAGATGACTGCATTCACGCCATTTGGAGAGGTGAAGACGGAAGTCTGCGTACACTGGTTTCATGACCAGCGCGAATCCCCGGCTTTTCCTTACAATAAAGCCATCCCTGGCTGGTACGATATGCACGCTTCCGACGAACCGTCCGAACGCAATCCTGAATATGCGCAGCGCCTGCGGGCATACGTTGATCAACTCTTTACACGCGAAGAAGTGGATCAAATAAAGGACTATTTCCTTCAGGCCAAAACGCTTGAAACTGTGATAGAGGAAGTCGAAGTGCCGGTAACGGATTATGAAATACCCTTCAGAGCGATCCCACCAGCGCCTGAAGGCGGAGACGGCTATGGTTTCATTGAGCTATGCGGAATCGACGGATATCCGCTTCCATTCAAAGTGAGCGGCTTCTTTGATGTAGTATACGAAAACCCGTATGATCGATATCAGGTATCCGTGGTGAAAGGGCTGGTCGAGAGAGCCGGACTGGTTTCTCGTCATGAAACTGATGCACACACCGGATTTAAGGATATCAGTGAGAAGTTACAGCGCCTGCATAGTGTTCTGCTCGATCTCGAGCGTGCTCTCAATGGGCTCAATCAACACATGCCCAATGAAGATTAAATCAAAAAGCGCCCGGCAATAAAATGCGGGCGCTTTTAATTCATATTCTATTTTTATTCTGATCTACCAGCGGCGTCCGCCGCCTCCAAATCCTCCTCGACCGCCGCCGCGTCCGCCACTGCGCTCGGTTCGAGGGCGAGCTTCGTTGACGGTCAAAGTACGTCCGCCAAGTTCCTTGCCATTGACTGCTTCAATCGCCGCCGCAACGTTCTCTTCGGGAATGTCGACAAACCCGAATCCCTTGTCACCGATGACTCTGATCTCGCCTATCGGGCCAAACGGCTCGAACAGCTCACGTATGTCATCCTCGCTGGCGCTGTAGGGCATGTTGCCTACGTAAAGTGATTTGTTGGCCAAGTGCTTGCCTTCTTTCCGGGATAAACCCAAACATTTCAACGGGGCACTGGCTGAGTTACAGCCACACACGGACTCGATCAGTCGCAGAATGTAAGGCAATCCACGGCCTTGACCAAAACACCGATGCG
>JBDKUO010000003.1 GCA_039679645.1 Armatimonadota bacterium | reverse complement strand
ATCTGCTTCGGGTCCTGTGGCATTTCCTTGAATCGCGGCATTACATCAATCCTCCCATATAGGAGTTCGACAACTATACCGCAAATTCATGTCTCTTCGCTTATTCTTTTTGAGACAGCTTCAGGGTCTCCCGAAACAACGAACGAATACCAATTAAGCTCGAAATACTCGCGTCCCAAATACACATTCAGATAATTTCCCTAATGTCGGCATTATTATTTGGACTGTACACGCTGCAACCCCGTAAAATAATAGTGAACGGCCTAACGCTACTGCCGCTTGCATAAAAATTAAGTTGATTACTAGAATGGCTACAATAAAAACGTCAGTCAATTCTGTATACTTTCTGCAAATAGACCATTGCCAAACTAATTGTCCAATTGCTAAAGCCAATAGCAAATAACTACTGGCTGAACCAACAGGAAATTGTAATATTTGGAAGTCATTAGCATTTGCCAACTCAACCGTATTACCATAAATCACAATAAACAATAGTAATGTGGCAATTTGCCCTAATAGCATACAGCTAATAGGAACTATTGTCCGATAACTCTTTACTAATTCAAGGCTATTATTTGCACCACTTTCGAAGTAGCGAATTGCATAGAAAGTCCATAAAGATGGCCATAACCACCAAGCAAGTCTAGCCAAGACATTTGACGATATCAACACACCCATAAGACCAGCAGGGGCTACGCGGACAGAGTATGAAACAATTAATAGACATAGCGCTGTTAAGCCAGATAATATTAAAGGCATTGTTTCACTCCAATCTAATAAGGATTAGTTGTTTCGGGACACCCCTGTCCCGAAACCTCCAATGCCTTAGCTATAGTGTCTCTACCCTATCAATTACCTTTGTGCGCCCGGCGGCTCCGGCAGCGTCACTTTGTTATGGGTGTTAGGCTTGTCAGTTATTTACTGCTGCCGAAGCAACGAATATCTCTAACTTCATCATTTGCCAACAGCGGTTGCCATTGAGTTATTAGTTGCTTCGGTTGCAGAGCCGCAGGCGGCGCGGCCGAAGCCAGCCTCGCAGAGGCCGCAAACAACCCGGGTTTGTCTACCCGTCAAATCGAGATATCTCCCCAGTCATCGCATCGAAATACCGGGGTGCAAGCATCCATAAATAACTGCCGGAAACTCGAGTGCTCCCAATCCTCCGGGTTTACAACTAACTCGCGACGCAACGGGTTCCTGTGTAGATAGTCCATCTTCGTCTTTAGAACTTGCCGTGAATACAGCGGAAGCACATTAGGCCGCTCCTTCCAGAAGCCTCCACCAGGCTGCATCCGCTTGGATGTTTCTCCCAGTGTTCGACTCAAAAAGGCCTTAATGCTATCTCCCCGCTCGGACCACAGAATTATATGGAAATGCTCAGGCATAATCACATATGCCAAGACACGAACTCTATGCGCTTGCCTTGCGCGGTCCCACTGTTCATAAAGTATCATAGCGCCCGGCCCTATAAGCAGCGGCCTGAAATCAGACACACTAGCTGTGCAAAAGTGTGCGTGATTGTCCAGATAGTAGTTATGCCACCTGGCCATAGTGTATCACCGTTACGCTTTAGTTGCTTCGGTTGCAGAGCCGCAGGCGGCGCGGCCGAAGCCGTCTGCAAATGCGTTACGCTTCTCTTCGCGACCTACGGTCGCGGCTTCGGCCCCTTCGGAACCGAAGCAACCTGTTATATATCCAACATCTGAGATTATAGCAGCCCATCCCTTCCGGGCTTTCCACTCTCAGCTTTCCACTTTCCACTAGCTAACCACCGCCAACTGCAGTTCATCATACTTCTTAGTCAAGTCATGGCGCAGAGCCTTGAATGCAGGATGCCCCAAATCAGGATCGCGCTCGATCAGATCAAAGGCCTCTTTTCGCGCTAACTCCAAAATAGGGATATCCCGGAAGATATCGGCTATCTTGAGGCCAGCCATGCCGGACTGCCTGGTGCCGTAAAACTCGCCGGGTCCGCGCAGCTTGAGGTCTTCCTCGGCTATAGTGAAGCCGTCGCCGGTGGATGACATCACCTGCATGCGCTTGATCGAGTCAGGCGAATTGCCTTCGCAGATCAGCACGCAAAAGCTCTGCTCATCACCTCGCCCGACTCGACCTCGAAGCTGGTGGAGCTGGGCCAGACCGAACCTGTCCGCGTCTTCGATCACCATGCATGTAGCATTGGAAACGTCCACACCGACCTCTATCACCGTGGTTGAGACGAGTATCTGTATCTCACCTGCTCGAAAGGCCTTCATCACAGCGTCTTTCTCATCTGTCTTCATCTGACCGTGCAGCAGCCCGATCTTATAATCGGGAAACATCTCGGTCTGCAGAAACTCGGCAAGCTCACTGGCTGCGCGGGCCTGGAGCTTGTCGCTCTCTTCGATCAAGGGACAGACAACATAAGCCTGCCTGCCCTGATCGATCAGGGTCCGAAGCGCATGGTAGACCTTTTTGCGCTCGCCTACCTGTTTCCAGTGCGTGCGGATAGCCTTTCGACCGGGGGGAAGCTCGTCTATTATCGAGACGTCCAGGTCGCCGTATATAGTTAATGTCAATGTGCGCGGGATAGGGGTCGCGGTCATAACCAGAATGTCCGGGTTCAGGCCCTTTTCCATCAGCGCAGCGCGCTGCAGAACGCCGAACCGGTGCTGCTCGTCCACGATCACCAGTCCCAATTTATGAAACTCGACGCCCTCTTGAATCAGGGCGTGAGTGCCTATCGCAATCTTTGTCTGACCCGATGCTATCCGTTCGATCACCTGCCGGCGCTGTTTGCTCCGCAGACTCCCCTTGAGCAGATCGACAGAAATCTCCAGCACGCCCAGGTTCTCGAGCATTCGAGTGATCCCCAGATAGTGCTGCTCGGCCAGAATCTCAGTCGGAGCCATCAGCGCTGCCTGATAGCCATTACGCACGGCGATCAGCATAGCCGCCAGAGCGACCGCAGTCTTGCCGGAACCCACATCGCCCTGCAGGAGCCGGTTCATGCACAGCGGCCGGTCCATATCCGCCGCTATCTCTTTTATTACACGCTTTTGAGCTTTTGTAAGCTCGAACGGCAGAACTAATCTAAGTTCTTGCTCAAAGTTTTCGGGCATCTTAAATGCAATGCCATGCCCGGGCATCTCCATCCCGCGCTTTCGCAAAGCCAGCGCGAGTTGAAGCAAAAACAGCTCTTCAAAAACCAGCCTCTTCCTGGCCGCTTCCAGAGCCGCCATACTTTCCGGAAAGTGAATATTGCGCAGCGCCTCCCCGATATCCATCAGGTCCAAACGGTTGCGCACATCCTCCGGTAAAACCTCGGGCACAAGCGGCACATAAAGGTCCAGCACGCCGTGTATTGCCTTGCGGACCTGGCTCTGAAACAGCCCCTCGGTCAGCGGATAAACCGGAACTACCCGCCCGCTCGAAAGAGGATCGGAGTCCTCACTGTAAGGCTCCCACTCAGGGGTCGCAATCTCCATGCCCCACCGGCCCTCGGCCACAGTGCCGTAGGCTACGATCTGCCTGCCTTTGAGCTTAAGAAACTGGTCCTTGCGATACTTCTGGTTAAACCAGGTAAGCGTGATAACGCCCGTGCCGTCGTCGACAGCTACCTTTGTGAGCACCAGAGACCCGCGCGTCTTGACGTTATCCGCCGCAAGAACCGTGCCGCGTATCGTCGCCGATTCGCCATGGCGCAGGCTTGCGACCCGCGCGAAGTGCGTACGGTCCTCATGACGCCTCGGGAAGTGATAGATCAGGTCCCGTACAGTAAAAATGTCCAGCTTCCCTAATATGCCGGCCAAGCGGGGCCCGACGCCTTTTACGAACTGGACATCCGTATCCAGAGACCGGGCCGAGGACAAAGAGCTGGACTGCGTGCGTGCTTGCGTTGCCATCTGGGCTCCAATTCAACCTCGTAATTATATCGACACGAAGCTGTCACTGTCAAATTTGAGGGGATTGAGGGATTTGCTTTCAGTTGCTCATAACGCAAAAAAATGGTAGGATTCTTTGATGTGCCAAGTTCTGCGCAGTTATTATAGCCTTAGCTCATCTTCATATTATGCCGCAAATTAAAAAGGAGAACCTTATATATGATAGCAACCGAACTTGATTACTTTGTGAAAGACATTGGCCTGGCAGACTGGGGCAATAAAGAGATATCGATAGCCGAAAAAGAGATGCCCGGACTGATGGCGACAAGGGAAAAATACGGTCCCGCAAAACCTCTGGCTGGCGCGCGGATTATGGGATCGCTCCATATGACGATACAGACGGCCGTGCTGATCCAGACCCTGGTCGAGCTTGGCGCGGATGTCCGCTGGGCAAGCTGCAATATATTCTCCACACAGGACCATGCCGCAGCCGCGATCGCAGCTTCAGGCACTCCGGTGTTTGCGTTCAAGGGCGAGTCGCTTGAAGAGTATTGGGATTTCACCAAGAGGGCGATGACCTGGCCGGACGGCGGAGGCCCAACGCTGATAGTCGATGACGGCGGCGATGCGACTCTGCTTGTCCATCGAGGTTATTATGCCGAGAATGACCCTTCCATCGTTGATCAGCCGACGGATAACAAAGAACTGGCTATAGTAAACAGCGTGGTAAAGAAGTCTATAGCCGAAAACCCGAACTTCTTCCATAAGATTGTCGAGAACATCCGCGGTGTCTCTGAGGAGACGACTACGGGCGTTCACCGCCTCTACCAGATGATGGACAGAGGAGAACTGCTCATTCCGGCGATCAACGTCAACGATTCCGTCACCAAAAGCAAGTTCGATAATATCTACGGCTGCCGCGAGTCGCTGGTGGACGGCATTAAGCGCGCAACCGACGTTATGATCTCCGGCAAGACCGCTCTGATCTGCGGATATGGTGACGTGGGCAAGGGCTCGGCGGAATCTCTGGCGGGCCAGAAAGCACGAATTATGGTCACCGAGATCGACCCCATATGCGCACTGCAGGCCTGCATGGCCGGTTACAGCGTGACCACAGTCGAGGACGCGCTACCGTATGCCGACATATACGTCACCTGCACAGGCAACTGCGATATCATCACTGCGGAGCATATGTCCAAGATGAAAGACCAGGCAATTGTCTGCAATATCGGCCATTTCGATAATGAGATCCAAGTCGATGCGATGAAAGCCTTGCCTGGTGTAAAGCACACAAACATCAAGCCGCAGGTGGATGCTTTCACATTCCCCGACGGCCACACTATCTATCTGCTGGCCGAAGGCCGACTCATCAACCTCGGATGTGCGACAGGCCACCCGAGCTTTGTTATGTCAAACAGCTTCACCAACCAGACCCTCGCCCAGATCGACCTGTGGACAAACGATCATAAGGTCGGCGTATATCTGCTGGACAAAAAGCTGGATGAGGAAGTAGCCAGGCTCCATCTTAACAAACTCGGCGCCAAGCTCACCCAGCTAAGCCAGAAGCAGGCGGATTATATAGGTGTGCCGAAGGATGGGCCGTTCAAGGCAGAGCATTATAGATATTAGGTAACATAGGCTGAATGATATCCCTCCAGGTATCTTACCTGGAGGGTAAGTCTGCAATCTCTTTTGGGCCAGGACTGCCGAGTCCCGGCCCAATAATTCATGCCTGCCGATGGAGGTTTAGCGGCCACACTTGTTGAAGTGGGTAATATAACAATCTGTGACAGGAGCAGACGTGGACAGCAGTTTTCTTGACCGGTATGTGTCACCATCAGAATTTTCGTCCTATGAGGACTTTAAGGCGAATTTCAGGATAAACGTTCCTGACAACTTCAATTTCGGGTTCGATATCGTAGACGACTACGCACGGCTTCAGCCTGAAAAGAAAGCGCTTGTATGGTGCAACGATAAGGGCGATGAGCGCATATTTACATTCGCCGATATAAACGCGCTCAGCAACAAAGTCGCCAATTACCTCATCTCCCTCGGCATCCGCAAGGGAGACACGGTAATGCTCATCCTCGGCAGACGCTACGAGTATTGGCTGTGCGTGGTTGCCCTGCATAAGATAGGGGCGGTCGCTATTCCGGCGAGCCACATGCTTACAGGACGCGATATAGTTTTCCGTAACAACTCAGCCGACATAAAGATGATAATCGCCTCCGACGAGCCGCACGTGTTGGATGCCGTGGATGAATCCGTGGAGCATTCTCCTACGCTCAAGCACAGGATTATTACTCATGGTCAGCGCCCGGGCTGGCAGAATCTGCACACTATGATGGAGCCGGCATCCGACAAATTCGACAGACCCACCGGTGATGATGCGACAACCAATGACGACACCCTAATTTTATACTTCACCTCCGGCACCACAGGCCAGCCTAAAATGGTTCGGCACGATCACACCTATCCACTCGGACATATCCTGACCGCAAAATACTGGCAAAACGTGCAGGACAACGGTCTGCACCTGACCGTTGCCGACACCGGCTGGGCAAAAGCGGCCTGGGGAAAGATTTACGGCCAGTGGATAGCAGGCAGCGCGGTATTCGTATACGACTACGACAACAAGTTTGATGCGAAAGGCATGCTTGCCGCGATGGCAAAACATTGTGTGACCACATTCTGCGGCCCCGCGACGATATATCGAATGATCGTCAGGGAAGACTGCTCGAAGTATGACCTGAGCTCTTTGAATTATTGCGTGGTGGCGGGAGAACCGCTCTACCCCGAAGTGTTCAACAAAGTTCGCGAGTGCCTCGGTCTTAAAATTATGGAAGGTTTCGGGCAGACCGAGACTACGGTGTCGATAGCCAATTTCCCCTGGATGGAGCCTAAGCCGGGTTCAATGGGCAAGCCCTCTCCGGGTTATGAGGTCGATATGCTCGATGACGATGGGCGTCCGTGCGCTGCCGGTGAGGAGGGACAGATCGTCTTTCGGACCGATAAATCCAAGCCGGTCGGTATGTTCTGCGGATATTTCAAAAGCGCCGAGCTGACAAATGCCGCCTGGAGAGACGGCATCTATTATACCGGCGATATAGCGTGGAAAGACAGCGACGGCTACTACTGGTATGTAGGCCGCGCTGACGATACCATCAAGAGTTCAGGTTATAAGATCGGTCCGTTCGAGGTCGAAAGCGCCTTGCAGGAACACCCCGCCGTACACGAATGCGCGATCACAGGCATACCCGATCAGATTCGCGGCCAGATAGTGAAAGCGACTATAGTGCTTAACCCAGGATATGTCGGCTGCGACGAACTGGCGAAAGAATTGCAGGACCATGTCAAATCGTTCACCGCACCGTATAAGTATCCGCGCGTAATTGAGTTTACCGATGCCCTGCCAAAGACGACCAGCGGCAAAATCTGCCGGCACAAGATCAAGCATGCCGATATGCAGAGACTCGCTGCTGCTGTGGAAGCTTGATGTAGCCAAAAGGAGACAGGTGCCATGAAGACAATCCCCTTTGCAGTTGTTTGTATGTTGCTCACAGGGGCTGTGATCGGTGAACCCGCGGCGCAGCCGGTTAAAGATGTTCAAGAAGAATGCTCGTTTACAAAAACGATCTCAATTCAAGTACAGGCAAATTACTTGCTTAGCTTACCTCGCGACTATAACAAAGACAAGAAAACACGCTGGCCGCTGGTGCTTTTTCTTCATGGAGCAGGAGAACGTGGTGACGATGTCAAGAAAGTTAAACTGCTCGGCCCACCAAGAATGGTTGCGGACGGTAGGGAGTTTCCATTTATACTTGTCTCACCCCAGTGCCCCGAGGATTCTTGGTGGGATACCCAAACAGACATGCTCTCTGCTTTACTCGATGAAATTGAGACCAAGTACAGGGTCGACAAAGACCGTATATACGTTACCGGTTTAAGCATGGGTGGTTTCGGAACCTGGGCTCTGGCTGTAAAAGAACCCGAGAGGTTTGCTGCAATCGCCCCAATCTGTGGGGCAGGAAACCCCAAAAAAGCAGCCCTCATTAAAAACTTACCGATGTGGGTTTTCCATGGCGATAAGGATGATGTGGTAAATATCGAAAACTCCCAAAAGATGGTAGACGCCGTTAAGGCTGCCGGTGGAGAACCGAAGTTCACCATTTATCCGGGTGTAGGACACAATGCTTGGACGGCAACTTACAACAATGATGAGTTCTGGTCATGGCTGCTGGCACAGCGGCGAAAGTAGTCCTTACTGTACTAGCAACCGGTGTTGATATTAGTTGACCAGGGTTTTCCGGCCTACCAGTCTACTCGTGATTGCCGTTGCGCCTTATGGGGTCGACAATAACACCGTCGAAGACAGCCGCGCTGGACTTCACAGAGCACTTGTCGCCGACCACACAACGTTCGAGCATTGTATTGCGCATTACTGTGGCGCCGTGCCATAGCACACTCTGTTTGACCACCGAGCCCTCTTCCAGGACACAATTATCGCCGAGAATCGAATACTCAAGCAGCTTTGCGCCCTTTTCGATCCTGCAGTTATTGCCGATCAGGACGGGATAACCGATCTCGGCGGTCGGGTCAATCTGGACATTCTCACCCATCCATACATACTTCTTCACCTCTGAGCAGGGCAGCTTTACCTCTACACGGCCGCTGAGCGCATCCCTATGAGCTTCCCTATACTGCCTGAGGCTGCCGACATCTTTCCAATAGCTGCGCGTGAGGTAGCCATAGAACCTGCTCTTTTGCTGCAGCAGCAGTGGGAAGACATTGTTACCGAAGCCGTATGGTGTCGCCTTGGGGATGAGTTCGAGGACGTGCCTGTCAAAGATATAGACACCGGTGTTTGCCGAATTGCTGAAGATGACCTCGCCCTTTGGCTTTTCGAGGAACCGGGTGATGCGTCCGCGATCATTGAGCAGCGCTATGCCGTACTCGGAGGGGTCGTCTACAAGCGAGAGCGCGATGGTGGCCATGGCCTTCTTCTCTTCGTGGAACCTTACCAGACGCCTGATATCTATGTCAGCCAGGTCGTCACCGCCGACCACTACGAATGTTTCTTCATCAAAAAAGCTTTCGCAGCGCTTCACGCTTCCCGCGTCGCCCCAGAGCTGGTCTTCGGGAGAATAGTGGAGCTTGACGCCCCACTTCTTGCCGTCGCCGAAATACTGCTGAATCTGGTCGCCCAGATAATGGAGGTTGACCATTATCTCCTTAAAGCCGTTTCTCGCGAGCAGCTCTACTATATGCTCCATAACCGGCTTGTTCACTATCGGGACCATCGGTTTGGGCATATTTCTGGTTAACGGATCGAGCCGGGAACCTACACCGGCGGCAAGAATCATGGCTTTCATGGGCGGAGACCTCTCTTGCGAATTTTGAATTCTAAATTCTGAATTTTGAGTTCCAGAACTGTCATGTGGACTGAGGTTCCTCTTGCACTGTTTTGACAATGGAAACAAGGATACGAATTAACTCATTCACAGCAGCCAATTCGATGGCAACTGATTCGTCTACCAGATTTGATTCGTTCAACAATCGCAGCCAATATCTCGTTTCACGAGCTTCCTTGGCGGCAATGGACATCTTTGAAAGGAAGTCTTTCCGACTCTGTGCCGACACAGCCTCCTCGACATTTGCTCCAATGCTTGTTCCCGCTCTTAGCAACTGTTTCGAAATCACATACTCGCGTTTGTCTACGAGTCTGGTATAGAGACTAATAACATCCAATGCAAAGCTAAAGCTCTTTTTATGAACAATGCTTTCTTTCACGCACCCACTTATCCCCAACTCAGAATTCAGAATTCAAAATTCAGAATTTGAAACGCATGATTTGATACGCTTCAGTCGTTCAGCCAAGTTCCACAAGAGATGCTCTTATAGCTTCAGCTACCTGTTTGCGTTCCTCGGCTGCCAGCTCGGGAGAGACGGGAATGCTCAGGCATTCTTTTGCGATTTTTTCCGTCTCGGGGAAATCACCGGGTTTGTAGCCAAGATTGGCATATGCACGCTCAAGATGGAGCGGGTGCGGGTAGAACACCTTTGACTCGACTCCACGCTCAGCCAACTTTGCGCTGAACTCTTCACGCTTTGACACACAGACCGTAAACTGATGGTATACATGACAATTGTCGGGTTTTGCCACGGGTAACTTTATCGGCAGATCTGAAAGCCGGTCTATGTAGTATTTCGCGTTGGCTCTTCTGGTCTCGTTCCACTCATTGATTTTCTTGAGTTTCACTCTCAAAACAGCAGCCTGTATGGCGTCCAAGCGGCTGCAGAAACCCACATATTGGTAGGAATACGTTGCATCCTGACCATGCACGCGAAGCGATCCGGCTTTCTCCGCTACGTCAGCGCTGTTGGTGAGTATCATCCCGCCGTCCCCACATCCGCCGAGGTTCTTTGTCGGATAAAAACTCAGGGTAGCTGCGTCGCCATAAGCGCCGATACCCTTGCCTGTGTATTTTGCTCCGATAGCCTGGGCGCCATCATATATGACCTTCAGCCCGTGTTTTTTTGCGATCTCAGTGACACCGTGTAAGTCGGCGCACTGGCCATACAGGTGAACCGGCAGTATGGCCTTTGTTTTGGCCGTAATTTTCTCTTCGATCTTATTGGGGTCCAGATTATAGTCGGCAGGATCGATATCGGCATAGACCGGCTTTGCGCCGACTATCATAATGGCTTCGGTTGTCGCGACAAACGTGAAAGGAGTCGTGATAACTTCATCGCCGGGACCGATGCCGTTTGCCGCCAGCGCTATTACAAGCGCATCCGTTCCTGAGTTAACGGCAATGCCGTATTCGGCCTCACACAGGTCTGCAACCTCTTCTTCGAGAGATGACACATTCGGCCCGCCTATGAACCAGCCGGATTCAAGCACTTCGCCGACAGCCGCTGCCAGCTCATCCTTCAGTGCATAATTTTGTGCTTTTGTATTGACAACCGGTATAGTCAATTTGATATCTCCCTCAGAAATAGAAGTTATATGTAAGAAGTTGGAAGTAAGAAACCTCAACCTCTCAATTTATATAGCCGGAGACTTCATGCATGGTCCAGTTGCTTCGGTTTCGAAGAAGCCGAAGCCGTAAAGCCTGCATGGCTATTCGGAGACCTCTTCTCCTGCGCCACCGGTCTCGATCCGGCTCGCGAACTCGGTAGCCGTCGGGTCAACCCCGTATAGAAATGCAAGATAGACACTTACAAAGTCAGCCAGATAAATGCCATACAGCAGCTTCTCGATATTCGTGTTACCTTTCATATCGAGATCAACAACACTACAATCACTGAGCAGTTTTCCTGCCGCGTTCATTTGGTCGGGAATTTCACTCTTGTCTTGCGCGTCGGTTAGAAAAACGAACCCGACCTTACTGCATCCTTTGCCGGTGAGTTCCCAACCCGATATCGATCCATCAATTACGTCAGGGAAATTGCCACGGCAGGCAGCAGACTTGGCATTGGAACTGATCTGAACTTTAAGGCGTTCGGCTACAACCGAGCGATAACCCGTAGCGCCGAATATGACTGCCAGCTTATCTTTAAGCATCAAGGCGGCCTGTTTGGCGACATTTCGTTCCTGCCGCACCTCACTTCTGAGACTCTCACGCGCGTTTTTGATCAGTCTGATGCCGTAGGAAAGCTTCTCGATCTGGCCCGTCAATAATTCCATCGTCTCCAAAACGGCAATGACCGGAATAAAGAGATAGCCTATTGCGGACCGCGCAGGCTGGCCTAAAGGGAGCTTGATCACCGTTGTGCCGTCTTTGGCGGCTGCTTCGTTGAGTTTGCCTCCACCGGTAACACATATAATGGTAGCGCCCCTGAGCTTGGCTTCACGATAATTGCTGAGTGCAGAAGAACTCTTGCCGGTATAATCAATGATAAATACCAGAGAGTTTTCTTCGATGTAACAGGGAAGGCGACCGCCATGATCGCTGAAAATGGGGATTGAGATGTCTTCGCAAACAGCTTCGACGATTATATCGGCCGCTGTCGCACAACTGCCTGTTCCGGTGACAAAAACCACGTTGGGGGTGAAAAGCAAAGGTTCTATAGGTAGACTGCGTCCGATCCCAAGTGCTGTCTCGCACTGCTCGGGCAGTTCCCTGACGAGCCTGAGCATATTCCTCTTGTCCACCGCTTGCATCTCCTCCAGATTGTCCAAGATCGGTGTCGGCTGCTCTGTACTCATTTTTAACTACTCCTAATGCAATTTTGTTCAGCCAAACGTCATAGTCGGCTCAGTGGATGTTTTTCCACTGAGCCGCGGTATCACAAAGAACTGAACTGGCGGAATTTCCTATTCCGCTGTGAAAGGCAGCAACGCGATTTCGCGTGCCCTCTTGATCGCATGGGTAAGAGAACGCTGATGCGATGCGCATGTCCCCGTCGTCCTGCGCGGCAATATCTTACCGCGTTCGGAGACGAACCTGCGCAGCCGGTTGGCGCTCTTGTAGTCTATATAGTCAACCTTATCCACGCAAAACGTGCATACCTTCCTGCGTACTCTTTTATATTTAGAGGGTTGGCCGCCTCTTTTAGGTGCTGGCATAACGCCACCTCCATCTATTCTTCGGCAAATGGATCGTAATCCATGTCCGATTCAATGCCTCCCGCGGGCACTTCCGGCGAAGCTTCATAGTCCGATGTCGGCGCTGCTGCCGGCTGCTGACCTTCTTTAGGTTTGTCAAGCCCCTGAATATTGTTCACAACAACTTCAGTGGCATATCTTTTCTGTCCGTCTTGTCCAACCCAGCTTCGTGACTGCAAAGAACCCTCTATTGCAACAAGTCTGCCCTTATGCAGATAATTTGCCGCAAACTCAGCTCTCTGCCTCCATGCCACCAGATTGAAAAAGTCGGATACTTTCTCGCCCGTCTCTGACTTAAAACGCCTGTCGACGGCGATCCTCATTTGACATACCGCAACTCCGCTCGGAGTATACTTCAACTCAGGATCCGCGACCAGCCGGCCGATCAGCATTACGACATTCATATTAGCCTCCTCGGATTCAAGCAGTGCCTGCGCACTGCCGCCCACTTCTGGCGTCGATACTACTCTTCTTTCGGCTCTTCCTGCGCAATTTCCTCCGTGGCAACAGATTCTTCGGCTGCCGGAGTTTCCTCTGCGGGAGTCTCCTGGACCCCAGCTTCCTGCGCGGCAGGTGCCTGCTCAGCTTCTTCGGCTGCCGGAGTCTCTTCAACGACCCTGGCGGACGCCTGTGCGCGCTCGACATATGAAGTATCGATCCGCTCGGGTTCGACTCGCAGGATGATGTGCCGTATTATCTCGTCCGAAATTCGGAACACACGGTCCAGTTCCTTTTCGACGTTCGCCTCGCCGGTAAAATACATAAGTATGTATGTGCCTTCGCGGCGCCCTTTGATCTCGTAGGCCAGTCGTCGCTTGTCCCATTTTGCATGGGCCTGGACCTCGCCGCCCTGATCCGTCACGAGTGTGGAGTATTTATCGATAATGGGGCTGGTCTGCTCGTCGGTAAGCGTGGAATCGACAATGTACATTGCTTCGTAGTTACGTATCGTGGTATTCACCTCCCCTCGGTCTAATGTCGGTCCCGATCATCAGTCGGGACGGAGAGTGCAGCCGGAGCGCTTGCGGCGTCCGGATTCCTCACTCAATTGTGGTCGAGTATAGTCGACGGGTTATTATATCATGTTCCAAAAAGCATTACAAGAACTCTTGACCGGCGCAAAGGATGATGTTATTATGCAATCGATTGCGGTCAATCGATTTACTTACCGAGAGGTACAATGGGCATCACTATTTATGATATTGCCGGGCAGTTAGGGCTATCCGCCGCCACTGTCTCCCGCGTGCTCAATCGTCGTAAAGATGCGCTGATCTCCGAGGCAACACGCACACGAGTTCTGAGCGCTGCCAAGCAAATGGGCTACAAACCCAACACCATGGCACGCGCGCTGGTGACAGGCAAGACTTATAACATCGGACTCTTTGCCGAGGACATGCAGGAGCGCACCGGCCCGCACTTTGCGCGAATGCTGGAGGCAATGGAACCGAAAGCGCGTGAGCTTGGCTATCGGATGGTGGTGTGCGGCGAGCTGGACAGCGTCTTAAGCTCCGGCATGGTCGATGGGATTGTCCTGCTTGCCTCATCCCATCCACAGCTCACTTCCCAGTTCGATCATATCTCGCGCATATTCGTTCACCCATCACCGGATGTTGCCCCCAACAGCGTTTGCTGGAACGACCAAGAAGGCACACGCAAGGCTCTGGATTACCTGCTGAGCCTGGGGCACCGGAGCATCGCGGGGATATTGGGCGACATCAGACCGGAAACGGAGTCTTATAGTCCAAAGGTAGTCGGCTTCCGCAGGGCTATGGCGGAAAACAATCTGCATTGGCGCGAGTATATCGGCACGAAAAGCACGGACCAGTTTGGAAACGGCTATCTACTGACCAAAGAATTGCTCGCCGACCCGGGCGACGTGACGGCGCTCTTTGCCCGCAACGACTTCATCGCGCTTGGAGCAATGAAGGCTATTATGGAGAGTGGCCTGTCTATCCCCGATGACATATCAGTTATCGGCTACAACGATACGATTTTGGCCCGCTGCGCATATCCCGGTCTGACATCAGTTCATACGCCAATTGCCGAGGCGGGCGTAATCGCAGTGGAGCATCTGGTTGAATCGATTGAGGGAGATAATGAGGAATTTGTAGGGGCGGCGCTCCCGACATCGCTCACGGTTCGCGATTCGTGCGCTCCGCCAAAAAGGTAGAGGTTATTGTTATGAAAACACTTAAAGTCGGGCTCATCGGCTGTGGAAATTTCGCGAGAGCAATACACATTCCGAATATAAGAAAGAATGACAAATATCGGTTGCATGCAGCCATGGACATCAACGAGTCGGCAGCCGGAGAAGTCGCGCAAGACAGCGGCGCTAAATACTGGACGACCGACCTCGACAGGCTGCTTGCGGACAAAGAGATCGATGTGGTGTTCATAACAACACGGCATAATCTGCATGCCCAGCAGACGATTAAGGCCGCCAATGCCGGAAAGCATATCTTGTGCGAGAAACCTATGGGGATGAACCGCGATGAGTGCAAGGCTATAGCTGAGGCGGTCAAGAAAAACAACGTCAAATATACTGTAGGCTATAACAGAGGAATGGCTCCGTTAATCACTCAAGCCCGCGATCTGCTCAAAGACCTTCCGGCAAAGAAACTGATCTACCACCGTATTCAATCTCCCCTGCCGTCGGATTATTGGGTCAATGACCCCAATATCGGCGGAGGACGGTTTATCGGTGAGGGATGCCATATATTCGATCTGCTCTGCGAGCTTGTCCAATCGCCGCCTGTGGGCGTCTATGCCTCCGGCGGCACTTTCCTCGACCCCAGCCTGGTCAAGATTCCCGACAGCGCAGTCGTTACGATCACGTTCGCGGATGGGTCGGTAGGCACCACACTCATTGCAAGCGCGGGGTGCGATAAGTTTCCCAAGGAGTCCACTGAGATCTACTGTGACAACCGTGCTATCCACATCAAGGACTTCAAAGAAATGGACTATTACGGCTGGGGCGATCAACCGAGTAGTATTGCGCTGGATGCGGTAGACAAGGGCCAGGCGATAGAAATCGACCAGCTTGCCGATGCGATCCTGGGCGATACCCCAAGCCCCAATGGTCTCGTGAAGGCTGCGCGCGCAGCGGTTATCAGCTATATGGTGAACGAGTCCATTGCAAAGGGCTCTCCCATAGCCATCTCCGAATCTGATTATGTTTTCTGAGTCTAACTTTCAGTTGTCAGGTTGTCGGCTGGCCTGGCCATTAACTCTGACTCCTGACAACTGATACTTTTTGCATTCCTTTTTATGCCTCCAGCTCTGTATCCCTCCAGGTATCTTACCTGGAGGAATGCATGAACAATTTGAAGCAACCGGATACTCAGAAAAATCTGGGGAGCGTAATCAACACCTATGATCGAAATCAAGAGGACAAACAGCAACTTTGAACGGGAGCCGCTTATATCCGCATTCGGCTTTAAGGGCGGGTATTTGAGCGAGCTTTGGCAGAGCGTGGCATTGGTGGAGAGCGCGGGCGGCTGCCGCGGCGTCGGCCTGGGCACGCAGAGCACCCTCTGGTCCGACGCTGATATCTTCACAAGCAACTCAGAGGCAGCGGGTAACAGCCTGATGTATCTGATAACCGCTTATGCTCTCAAGCTAGCCGAGGGCATGAGTTTCGATACACCGCTTGATCTTCTCGATAAGCTATTGCCTGCCGCTTATGAATATGGCAAGAAAATTACAGGCACTGACTGCCTGCGACTGACGTTTGTCCTCAATGCTCTGGTCGCGGTAGACAATGCCGCCTGGCAGCTCCACTGCGCCGAAAATAAGATAGCCGGGTTTGATGATATGATACCCGCAGATATCAGACCGGCGCTGTCATACCGCCACCAAAAGCTTGCTAATATTCCACTTATGACCTACGGTGTGCCGCTTGAGAAAATAGTTGAAGCGGTCGATGAAGGCTGCTGCCTGCTCAAGATAAAGATTGGCTCAGACCCGGCCCGTGACGGCGACCTCGATAAGATGCTCCAGTGGGATAAAGACAGGCTCTCGGCAATTCACAATGCGGTTAAGGATCATGAGACTCCGTATACCGAAAGCGGCAGGGTGCAGTATTATCTGGACGCCAACGGCCGCTACGACACGAAAGACCGGCTCATGCGTCTTATCGATCATGCTCAGAAAATAGGCGCTCTTGAACGGATTGCCATATTGGAGGAGCCGTTCTCTGAGGAGGCGGAGATCGATGTCACGGATATACCGGTCCGGCCGGCAGCGGATGAAAGCGCTCACTCGGACGCAGATGCCGTTAAGCGGATAGATATGGGTTACAGAGCAATCGCCTTGAAACCAATCGCCAAGACAATGAGCATGAGCCTTAAAATAGCAAAAATCGCACATGAGCGCAACGTGCCATGTTTTTGCGCGGACTTGACGGTTAACCCCGTTCTGGTTGATTGGAATAAAAACGTCGCGGCAAGGCTCGCGCCGCTGCCGGGTATGCGAATCGGCGTGCTGGAATCAAACGGCCGGCAGAACTACCTGAACTGGGACCTGATGAGGTCCTATCACCCATGCTGCGGGGCGCCATGGACAGATCCGGTCAATGGTATTTATAGCATGAGTAAAGACTTCTACGCAAAAAGCGGAGGCATCCTGCTTACCGGCGACCATTACGCCGAGATGGTAAAATGAGCCTTAACTGATTGTTAATCCCTGCAGGTGCCCCTATATCCCTCCAGGTATCTTGCCTGGAGGGCTGGTGAGTTATCATGAGCGCTTCAGATAAAAACCTGGTCTCAAACCCGACATTCGCCTGTAATGCAGACGGATGGAAATTCGTGACACCCAGACCTGAGCTTGCGCCCGGTCACAGCATAAAGCCGGGTCGGCTTGTTCTTGCAGCTAATGGCGACAAGCACGCATTCGGCTGCTGGCAGGGTAAGGCTGCGCTGGAGGTCGGCAAGTGGTACCGGGCAAGTGTGCGGGTGCGCACAAAAGATATTGCTGACCCCGGGCTGTCGGTTTTCGCTCAGGTAGCGCAGCACTTTCTGCTTCCATCCGAGCCATGGGCAGATGAGACGCTGCTCGAACAGACATTCCAACACTCCAATGGATCGGACGGCAGCAAGATCGAGCTGTTTCTTCGCGCCGCCGACAAGGGTGAGATCGAGTGGTTTGATCCGCATGTCGAGAATATTGAAAAACCTCAGCCACGAATGGTCCGCGCGGCAACTGTGCGCTTTGGCGATAATGCATCACCCCTCACACTCTCTGACCAGCGCGAAAGAATATCAACCAAGCTCGATATGGCCGGAGCAATTAATGCGGATATTGTGTGTCTGCCGGAGCTGTGTGCCGTAGTAGGCGTTCCAAAGAGTAATTATGGAAGCTATATGGATATCGCGGAGGAACCGCCGTCTGGCCCGTGCTGCGAACTGCTTTCATCCAAAGCCCGGCAATATGGTATGTATGTGCTTGCCGGTGTAATTGAGCGGCAGGGAGATTATCTGTTCAACACCGCTTTGATATTCGGCAGGCATGGCGAACCGGTCGGCAAATACGCTAAAACCCACCTTACATTCGGCGAGCTTCAAGACGGCATCTCGTGCGGCGGCAGCTACCCCGTCTTCGATCTGGACTTCGGGCGTATTGCCATACATATCTGTTACGACCAGTGGTTTCCGGAGGTATCCCGGTATTATGCTCAAAACGGAGTGGAGATACTCTTTCTGCCTGTGGTCGGCGGCAAACCGATTACATGGCGAGTTCGTGCATTGGATAACGGAGTATATTTCGTATCTTCGTCAGTGATGCCGCCGAGTATGATAATAGACTCCTCCGGCTCGATCATTGCCCAAACTCATGGTGACGGTGTCGTCTATGCCGACCTTGACCTGAGCTATCGCAAGGTGAACTGGTATGGCGATCCGACTCTTTCCTACGGCATGCCATGCGCGATTGAACAAATGCGCAACGTCATTGATAACGACATATGAGAGCTCCTGTAAAGCTCGGAATAGTAATCCCCATCTGCCTGCACCGGCTCGGCACAATCTGTTAGTGTTTTATCGATAATTGCGCCGGGTACATAGAAAATAACCATTTTGCCGTTAATGGCGAATGGGCATTAAAACAGCCAATGTTCAACAAGAGGTAATGTAAAATGATCTCGGCATATGAGCATGGCAATGACGAAATCGAGATAAAAGTGCCGTGCAAGCCTGAATATGTTCGGACCATACGCAGGGTGATCGCGGAGTTTGCCGCTTCTTATGAGATGCCTAAGATGGCGATTGAAGAAATTGAGGTTGCGGCCTCGGAGGCGGTGACCAATATTGTGCGTCACGCTTACATAAACCCTAAACGTATGCCGCATGTTAGAGTAAAGTGCGCGCATCGCAGGTATGGTCTGCTCGTCGAAGTGATGGACAGGGGACGGGGTTTCCGTGCTCCTGCGGACGGCGTTATTCCGGAAGTCGATATTGATTTCGACCGCGAAGGCGGCTACGGCATTCTCCTTATCAAGTGCCTTATGGACACTGTCAACTACATCTCCAATCCCGATGAGGGGACAAAAATCAAGATGACAAAAGCCGTGCACGGTATACCCGCGCTCAGATAGGGTATTCAGTGTTCGTTAGTGCAATAATGCCCTCTTGACGGCAAAAGGACGATTTGCATGAGGCGACGTTGGATATTCTGGCTGCTTGTCTTTGTTTTTGTCGGATTAGTAATCGCTCGCTTTGATGAAGTCCGCCACCTGGCTATCACACTCTCGCACGGGCACTGGGGATGGGTGGCGGCGGCGGCTTTCGGACAGTTGCTTTTTTACGTCCTTTACGCCGCCATATATGAAGTCTCATTTTCAGCCGTAGGTGTTCATTCACGTATATTCGATCTGCTGCCGGTAGTTTTTGTTTCTATCTTCGTCAATGTCGCGGTGCCTACCGGGGGAACAAGCGGGATGGCGCTCTTTGTCGATGACGCATCCCGCCGCGGCCAGTCACCTGCACGCACCGCTGCAGGTCTGCTTCTCGTGCTGGCGGCGGACTTTTCAGCATTCACCGTCCTGCTGGGCCTGGGGCTCGCCAACCTTGCCACTCTGCGCGATCTGAGTAACTATGAACTGGCCGCATCCAGCATTCTTCTCGGCATTATTGCCGCTTTGGCTCTTGCTCTGTTTCTCGGTCTTTGGCGGCCATGGCTGCTCCTGCATACGCTGCAGGCAGTTCAAAAAGCCGTGAACGGGATAGGCAGCCGGTTTAAGCGAGCTAATCTGCTGTCGGAACACTGGGCAGCGGATAATGCTATGGAATTCGCGGCTGCTTCCGCCGCCATAGCTGCACACCCGGTCAAGCTGACTAAAGCCTTCGGGATCTCTCTATTGGCTCACCTGGTTAATTTCGGCAGCCTGTATGCTCTGTTCCTTGCATTCTATCATCCGATACCCCCCGGCTCGCTCCTTTCGGGCTATGCAATCGGCAACCTTTTCTGGATAGTCTCGATCACGCCGCAGGGTGTCGGGATAGTGGAAGGCGTAATGACCCTGGTATTTGTCACGCTGGCCGTGCCTGTCGGGCTTGCCGCCATAATTGTGATCGCTTACCGCGGTCTGGGTTTCTGGCTGCCAATGATTGCCGGCTTCTGCCTGCTTCACCGTATCAGGTCATTCAAAGATATTGAATATATTCAGTCGGATAAACATGCATAATACACGATTCATTCTTGTTTTGTGCAGGAATAATAATAGTGAGATAGCATTCGTGCTTTTGAGGAGGCATGAAATGAAATACGCAAAGTTAACGCTTATAGGCGTGATGCTGATTCTTGCTGCATCAGTCGTATTGGCGCAATGCCCGACATGTGTGCAGCCACAAAAGATGCAGTGCCCTGCATGCATCCAACCACAGGTGCAGTGCGTCCAGCCCTGTCCGCAGGAGTGCCCTAAGGCTTGTCCCTGTCCGGCAGCGGTTCCGGCTGCAATGGGGGCAGGACCGGCGGCTGACCTGCAATGTCTTGAGTGCCCTAACTTTGATCCTGCATATGCAGAGAAAATGTTTGGCCAATACAGCACAATTGCTGCCGTGACCGCATACGGCGCGCAGCACGCGACCAACAGCAACTTGCGGGCCATCTCCCGCGAGATCAACGGATATATGAACAGCGCAGCCGCAAAGCTGCAAGGCTATTACGGCACACTGACGTGCGCACAGCTCTCGGCAGACTGTGGAGCCGGTAGTGACATAATCGCGCAGTTCCCGTGCGACTGCTTCGACGGAGTGTATGCGACTACACTCTCGCAACTGCTGAATCAAGCAAGAGCGGCTGATACGCTCGGATCAACCAGAGCAGTCACGCCGGGGATGAGACAGCAGGCCCAGTTCCTCACATCAAAGGAAGGAAGCTGGATATTCCGTCTGAACAGATGGGTTGGCGATAATCAATAACCCAATTTATCAATGCGACCCGGGTCAGGATTTTTACGGTCCTGACCCGTTTCATAAAGGGGTGTATGTCAAATTTGCGGAAAAGGAGGTTGTTGCGATAGAGGAAATTTGACCGCGACTTTACTGCTCTCCCCGCTTAATTGAGAAGCGGTCGAACAGGAAAATCGCTGAGTTTGATGTGCCTCAAAAGAGTTGTTCCCGAAAAGCCCCTCGCGCAGCAAGGTATCGGGGTATTCGCCCGTGCAGTATAAAGGTCATTTCACGGCTGAATTCTCTCCGTTCACGCTTCGCCTGTTTCCTGCGAGATGTTGGGGTTAGCGAGGGCAATCGCCTTATCGAGTTGTTCCGGAGTGCCTATCACGATAAGCACATCTCCATCGTGGAGAAGCTCGTCCGGGCCGGGGTTTGCCACCATTTTGCCTGAAGTCCTGCTTACTGCTATCACCGTTACGCCCGTTTTATCCTTTAGGCTGGACTGGCTTATGGATTGCCCGATGAGCTTTGATCCCGAGCTGATACTCAGCTCTTCAATCATCATTTTGAGGTCGTCGGTATGCATGGCAAGCTCCAGAAAGTCCAGCACGTTGGGACGCAGCACCGACTGGGCCATTCTTTTTCCGCCCATCACATAAGGCGACATCACTCTGTCGGCTCCGGCCATCTTGAGCTTGTCTTCATTCTCTTCCTGAATGGACCGGGCGACTATGAACAGACTGGGATTAAGGGCACGGGCGCTGAGGGTGATGAAAACATTGTCCTCGTCAGTCGGAGCGACGGTAATAAGTCCCTTGGCGCGTTCGATTCCCGCCGCCTTGAGGGCTTTGTCATCACTTGCGTTTCCCTCAATGAATGGAATATCCTGCGCGACGAGTTTGGGAAGCTGTTCGGGGTTGCGCTCTATCACGCAGTGACCGACGTCCTCGCGCTGCAGGTCTTTGACTATCTGCTGTCCCATTCTGCCGAAGCCGCAGATTATAAAATGATTGCGCAGTTTGGAGATTTGTTTTTGCATACGTTTCCTCTGTATTGCGTGCCATATCTGTTCGCCGACCAGAGCCTGGATAAGACTCGCGCCGGCCCAGAAGACTATAGTGACGCCGAAGACAATCAGGACGATTGTAAATACCTTGCCGGGGACGTTGAGCGGGTGCACGACCTCATAGCCTACAGTGCCCAGGGTAATAACCGTCATATAGAGCGAATCAAGCAGGCTCCAGTTCTCAAGTATGTGATAGCCTGCCGTACCGAGAGCCACCAGGGCTACTAACGCAACCAACGCCAGCCTGAAATGTCTTATGGGATCATTCTGATAATCCAATCGGTTCACCAATGTATAGCATAGATTTGCGCGTCCTGCATTTCCAGGCGCAGAGTTATTGCATCGTAACAAAACTCGTCCAGTGAATGTCCTTTCCAGCTCAATACATGACCTGTGCTCTCGCCTGAAACCGGATCGAAACAGCTCTTGTCATATCCGGGCAGAGGCTTCCCAAACAGATCGCACAACTCAGCCGAAAGCTTGCCACTAATGTTAGCATCGAGTTGCAAGACTTTACCTGCCGGGATAAATGGTTTGGTCAAAAGTCGTCCTGCCTGATTATTGTCCGTCGACAACCCGGCGAAACGATTTTTAAGAAACCGCGCAGCACATACGATCATCCGCCCGCTGTCTTCGGACTTTGGCGAACTCCACCAGTCATGTGTCCGGTTTGTTCCCTGATACAGCATCAGCCAGTAATCTCCGGCGTCCAACAGTCGATTGGGAGCAATGACCATCTTACTGTCACAGTCATCGTCAGAGCCGCGCGTCAGCCATGGCAGGCGAAGAGGCCTCTTCCAACTGACGCCATCTGTGCTGAAACAAAGCTCGATGTCCATTGTCTGCGAGGCGCACGGATAACGTCCGAGGAACCCGAACCGCCAGCCGTCTTGTTTATGCACGCTCAAGTAATAGAACTGCAGATCCAGCGGGTCGGCTGCGTCCGGGACTATAACTATTTCAGGATCGCTGAAAGTCAGGCCGTCGCTGCTTGTCCGGCGGTGGATCGTCCTTAGCACATTAGGCGCGTTGTCCTTATCGACGTGCCGGTCGCTGCCCTCAGGGTTGGGCAGCAGCCACACGGAGTACATTTCATAACCGCCCGTCTCAGGGTCTGCGTAGACATATGTGGCGTCATTTGACCTGAGCGCTTTCAAATTCATGGGGCTGCAGGCGGTAATCCCGCGCTCTGCAAGCTTACGCGCATCATCGCAGCCGACAACTTTTCCCTGTGAGACGCCCCAGTCCCCGAACTCGGAAGTGTGACAGAGGACGGGATGATTGAAATCACTTATATGCCAGCGGATGCCGTCTTCGCTCTCTGCAATCACGCAGCGAATGCGTCTGCCATGAGCCCAGAAATACATGCGCCATCCGGTTTCGGCCAGCCGAAAGACCTGCCCCTGGCAGTATCCGGTGACGTCATCCGGCAGACCGGATATATTTATTTCATTGGCTCCTACCCCCGGCTTGTCATTGAAGCCATATACCGGTCTTTGCCAGTGGATGCCATCATTCGATTCGGCAACTGCAATACGCGGCCCAAGCTCACCCATCCGCGTGTAGTACATTCGGTAAGTGTTATCGCCCAGATCGACTATGGAACCTGCGAAATCTCCCGCGTGCGCACCTTCATCTGAGGCCGGTTCCAGCACCGGCCCGAGTTTTTCTATCTGCCCCGGCGCCAGATGCAGCCCATCACTTTGAGCAATCGATTTATTGTCGAAGAGATATATCATTTGTGAGCGCGCTCGTGTATTATGCGCAGGCCTTCGAGAGTAAGCAGGTCGTCGCACAGCTCAATTGTGCGGCTGTGCTCAGCTATAACAGGCGCCAGCCCGCCGGTGGCAATAACTCTTGCGCCGCCGCCCATCTCCTGCTGAAAACGGTCGACCAGCGCATCTATCTGACCCGCGAACCCGAATATCATACCCGACTGCAGGCTGGAAGCAGTCGTGTCGCCGATAGCTTTTGACGGAGCGACAAGTTGAACACTTGTTAGTTTTGCAGCCCGCGCAACAAGCGCGTCCAGTGATATCTGTATGCCGGGGGCTATGGCTCCGCCCAGATATTCGCCGTCTTCAGAGACGGCATCAAGTGTAGTTCCAGTGCCGAGGTCGACAACAATCACCTTGCCGCCGTATTTGGCATGCGCCGCAACGGCATTGGCGATCCTGTCCGCTCCTACATCGGTCGCCGGATGATAACTTACCTTTATTCCGGTATCGATGCCGGGCCCCAGGACGGTCGGCGAACCAACCTTGAGATGGTATTTTGAGAGCCTGAGCAGGGCGTCGACAGTTGCAGGCACCACACTTGAGACCACCACTCCATCGATCTGTGCAAATGAGATACCGGCTTCATCAAACAGGGGCATAAGCAGCGCGGCGTATTCGTCACCGGTCCTGCGCACGACTGTGCTTATGCGCCAGTCCGCACATACCCTCTGTCCGTCAAAGGCGGCAAAAGTCGTATTTGTATTTCCGACATCAATAGCTAAAAGCATCTTTTGATTTAGTGTTTAGTAATTTATATTGATTATTTGGCAAAAAGAGCGGGCAATTGCTGCTCCGCTCTTTTACTTACTGCACTGCCGATATTTTTCCTGCCTGGCTAATCTATCTGCGCCAGGAAAAGCTCAGTTACCCAAAACTCGCCGTCCGGAGAGATATACACCCCGACCCCCATCTGCTCAAACTTAGGGTCGAGTATATTCTTTCTGTGCTTGGGAGAGTCCATCAAAGCGCTCTGCCCTCTCTGGACGTCAACAACTGAGCAATAAAACAGATTTTCTCCAAGGTATGCCCATGTCGGGGTTGCACCCAGAGCATGTAGATACCTGTCCATAGGAGTCCTAAGACCCGGTGTCGGAGAATAATGGTTAAAATAATTCTTTTCCCACATCTCCCTGCTATGCTCACGAGCCACTTGCACAAGAAGAGGGTTAGACGACAACACCCTCAGGTTCCTATCCCATCGCTCCGTGTTTGTCATATCGACATACTTCTGTTCGATAGCGGACATCTGCGCCGTGACGCTGTTGGAATGCGTCCCCGGCATTGTAGATGCGGAGAAATTGGTACCCAGAAGCAATGTGGCCAAGTAGAGCGATAGTTTCGTCATGTTCTTCCTCCCACGCAAAACTATCTTTCCTTACTTGGACCCCCCAGCCAATCGCTATTTATCGCGCAAGCCTTAAAACCGGCATTTTTACCAGTGCAATTGTTGTGCCAGTCAGGCGTTTTGCGATAAATTTAATGTTCAGGCCATTTGGGTCTACATGCATCGACTCTGATATGTGTGATACCCAAACATCGGAACGCTCTAATGCGAGCCGACGTCAAAGAAAATGCATTGCATTGCAGCAAGGTATCGGGACAGGGGTGTCCCGATACAACGGGGTTTTTTTCGTAGATATGACAAGCGCCCTGCAGCAATTTGGTGTTTGGTCTGATGATATGGCCGGTGTTATAATTAAAAAAAGGTGGTTCCAGACAAATGCAGTCCACGAAGATACCAGGGCTTGTCCGCAGTCTGATTATCGGCTTAATTGCAATGGCCATGCCGGCTGTGGTCTTTGCGGCTAATATCGACTCAGAGCTGGGCGAAAACGAGGTCAAACTGGGCAAAGAGTCCGCCGCCCAGGTCGCCAAAGACTACAAGCTCAGTGATAACGCCGCCGACCTCAAACATCTGCGCGAAATGGGCGCTAAGATTGCAGCAGTCGCAAACAAGACTGAGATTGCAGCGCTCTACGGGTCTTCCAAAGTCACCCCGTTTGAATATACATTCGATATAATCGAAGAAAAAGACGTCAATGCATTCAGCATACCTGGCGGCCACATATATGTATATCGCGGCCTGCTTAACTTTGTTCAGTCGGACCATGAGCTTGCCGGAGTGGTGGCGCACGAAATCATCCACGCGGCGCACCATCATATGGTCTACCTGCTCAAAAAACAGGCCACGCTCAACAATCAGCTCGCAATCGCTCTGCTGGCGGTCATGATAGGCGGAGCCAGAAGTGCGGATGTGCAGAATGTGCTGATGGGCGTTCAGCTCTACCAGATAGCAAAACTCAACGGTTATGGTATGGAGGCCGAACGGGACTCTGACCATGGAGCTGCGATCCTTATGCAGGACGCGGGATATAACCCCGTGGGCCTGCTTACATTTTTGGAAAGACTGGCCAAGCGCCCGGAGCTGGTAAACTACGGCATCTACCGCTCTCACCCGCTTGATGATGAACGTGTAAAAGCGGCAAAGACTGTAATAGAGCAAATGGGCCTGCCGATCAATCGACGTAAGACCACAAATGCTACCATCGCGCAGGTCGCCACCAATACAATAGACGGCAATGAAGTCTCTGAAGTGACTATCGACGGAAAAGTCATATATTGCCCTGCCCCAACATCGGACAAAACCTCCGCCATACGCGCACGAGAAACAGCAGACAGGATCAATAACGCTCTGGATTCAAACCTCCAGATGTATGAGCTGAGCGTAGACCCGCTGGTGGGTGGTGTGATGGCACGGGGAGAAGGACTGCTGGTGGTATCCGAAGCCGACGCAAAGCTAATGAACAAAACACCGGCGGAAATTTCCAAAGACGCGGCAGCGGCCATCCGAAACGTGATCTGGCGGCAGCTTGTGGACACGATACACTAGGTGATGGGTGTTAGGTTTTGGGTGATGGTAGCAGAGATTTTCGGGGCTGTGCAAACTGTCATTCCGAACGAATGTGAGGAACCTGCTTTTGCAGATTCCTCACTAATGTGAATAAGCCTAAAATGCTCTTGTAATCCCCAGGGCGAAGCTTCTTGAAGCAGCCCAACTGTCGGTTCTTCGCTCGGTAGTTACTACAGTCGGATCATCAGCTGAAGTGCTGGTTTTCCACTTGTATTGCAGCGTCTGATGATTGTTGAACACATTAAAGACGTTCAAATACAGGCTGTCACCGAGCTTCGAGCCCTTAGGCAGATCGATATTGAGATTGTAGCTTACGATTGCGGAAGCTTCCGCACGAGATCGGACCGCTAATGCATCCGTGCTGTCGACCATATCCGGCTTGCCGCTGCCATAGTCTGCGCGCAGGCTGTGCGAGCACTTACCGTTCTTGTAGTCGGCCACCAGCGACACGGTGTTTCTCTGGTCCCAGTTTGTGTAATACATTTGGTCGTTTATTGACATGTCAGCACGGTTCGACTTTGCCTTTGCATATGTATATGACAGCCACCCCTGCCACTTATCGGTCATCTTCTTGCGCACATATAGTTCCATACCGTTGGACTTACCTTCGCCAAGGTTCCTGTATTGATATGTGTTGTCCACTGACGCAAAGCTGCAAAGGTTTTGGAATTTGTTGTTGAAGTAGGTTGCTCTCCAGGCAATCGTATCGGTTGCCTGTTTCTCATATGTCAGTTCATAATTGGTGCTTGTCTGCGGATCGGACGATCCCAGACCTGGTGCATACGGCTCGCAATTTTCAGGGTCGAAATACCTCATCTGCACAGAGCTTGCGGGCACAAACTTGGCATATTTTCCCCAGCTTGTCTTCCATGCGCTTGTCTCATCAGGAGCATAGGAGAGGCCAAGTCTGGGAGTAGTTTTTGACTGGGTGACATCCCCCACCGGATCGCCGCTGTAACCCGCTCCCGACACATAGGCCAAGCCGGTTCGATCATACGTTATGCTGTCATGGCGCAGACCAGCCGAGAAAATGAACTTGTCGCTGAGCTTCATCTGGTCTTCTGCGTATAGTCCGGACTGTGTCGTATCTACATCCGCCTTGTAGTATGGATAGTCCGGGACAGCAATATAGTAGTTGTTGTTCGATTCTTCTATCGAACCACCCATTTTGAAAGCATGCACCGCGTTTAGCTGGTTTACATACTTAGCCTGAATGCCTGTGCGTTTGGACCAGATATCCGCTCCCTGGGCAGAGCCGTCGAATGAGCCGCCCATCGCGCTGGTAATGGATGTAAAATAGTGATAGTAAGGCTGAACGCTTACAAACGAAGCGGGGTTGATGGTGTGGCTCCATTCCAGGCCGCCTATAGCGTAGCGCTGGCGCACGTAGTCCTTTTCGGATGGGATAGTATTATTGTAGACATCCAGCGTATGATAATCATCCAGCCCGCCATATTGCGACCCCTGCATTGCAAGCAGCGTGACTTTGTCTTTTTTGAACGGCCAGACCAGCTTAGCCACGTTGTCGGAATATTCAAACCTCTTAATGAATGGAGCGTCCAGATCGGTCTGCTGCACGTTTGCGCTGACATAATAGTTAAAACTATCCGCGGTTCCCCCGCCAATCTCTCCGATCATAGACCCATATGTCTTGTTGCCGCTCTCGGTCACAAAGTTCATGCCGCTGGCGGTTGCGCCTGTCTTTATCACTTCATTCAAGACGCCTGATATGGCATTTCCATATTCAGCGCCGAACGCGCCTGCATACATCTGGAACTTGCTCAGACCAGTTGTTAGCAGATCGGTGCCGAACGCGCCGACATTGGGATCAGTGATGGGTATTCCTTCTATATACCACCCAACCTGGTCGTACTTGCCGCCGCGAAGGTGGAGCTGCCCGCTGCCGTCACTATCGACGATCACGCCCGGCAGAGTGCCCAGCATGCCCGGAGCGGTCCGAACACTGGAAGGGTCTGTGCGTGTAAGAGGCTCCTGCTGGACGCTGACGAGATTGAAAGTATTCACAACTTCAGGGTTGATCATCGGCTTTGGCCTGGTTACTACTACTGCCTCTTCTTCGATCGCTTCCTTGGTCATATCGAAGTCTGCCGAAGCGGTAGCATCCATTATCACCTGGATATCGGCTAGATTCCGTGTGCCGTAACCGACCATCTGTGCAGTGATATCGTAGTCACCGGGTGGAATATTTGCAATTACAAATCTTCCATTCTCATCGGTTACTGTGCTCAGACCTGTTCCCGCAATAACAATGTTTGCCCCGGAAAGCGCGGCGCCGGTCTCGGCATCTTTCACGACGCCGGAAACGGAGCCGGTGGTTCCCGCCGTTACCCAGACGCAGGCGCATACCAGAGCGGTTATGCTTAGTATCAGCACTGCAAGCTGAACGCGATGTGTTCTCAAAATTAGTATCCTCCTCAGTCGCCCGGTAAGGCGCCAGAAAATATGTGCGGCCAGGCCAGTTGAACGCTTCCAAGCCACTGATATTCCAATTATCGGCGAAACAGGTAATTTCTTCAGGTGGGGAGCGCTCATAGTGAGGCATAAACTATATGAAGAAAGCTCAGGCCGAGGCCTGAACGCACGAAAGGGCAAACCATGGGAAACCATGGGACGCAAAGCTATTGGGGCTACACCTCGATCCGTCGAGACATGCTTGCCAGGCTGCCGAAGCGAACACACTCTATCGTCTGAATGAATGGGCTGCAGGTTTTCAGGCGATTGGGTGAAGTTGGCTGCGACAGCCTGGCATTTTTGTTGTCTTGGGGGCTTGGTAGTATGTTAAACATTTATGAACCGGTAGCTGAGTCGGGATTTGGTCTTCTTGACATGAGGTCAGGAAACCGTGGTGCCTGTAAAAAGAACGATTGCGCCGCGCCGTCAACCGCGGAGCAGGTTCTTTTTCTTGTCGAGAGTGTCTACGACGTGAGCGGCGAGAGCGTAACAGCTCCCGACATTGACTCAACCACCTCTACGTTTAGAGGACACTGATTAGAATTATAATACGGGCATATTGCCCTATAGCGAGAGTCGATATGAAAGCTAGAGCGATAAATTTGCGAGTCTTGATGGTTATCGGATCGGCAGTCTGCGCGGCAGGTATAGGCATCCTTGCTTCCGGTGGAGACTATGGGCGCGGCTTGCTGGGTGTAGGCCTGTGGCTGGCACTTGCGGTAATGCTGTGCACCCACGCCTTGTCGAAGTCTGCGCCGCAAAAGTCTATTGCCCAGAGCATGGAGAGCGATAAGCGCCTGGCAAAAGTCTATCATGATACCGCTGAAGCGCTCGCCTGCGCGATAGCCGCCAAGGACTCGTATGAGCAGCATCATGTCACCAGAGTAAAGGCGATCTGCGAGTTGGTCGGCCGCACCTTGAACCTGAGTGAAGATGAACTCAACGGCATACGTATCGCATCGCTTGTCCATGACGTAGGTAAGCTTGGTGTGCCTGAATATATCTTGCTCAAGCCGGGTCCCTTGGATACCGAGGAGTTCAGCAAGATGCGCAGTCACACCACCATCGGCGCCCGGATACTGGAGCAGGTCGACTATCCGTGGAACGTCGCCGATATGGTCCGCCATCATCATGAAAACTACGACGGCTCCGGTTACCCGGACCATCTGTCGGCTGACGATATACCGGTCGGCTCCCGGATAATCTCCATAGCGGAGGTCTACGACTCTCTGGTTTCGACTCGCTGTTATAAAGAAGGATGGTCACATGAAGAGGCTGTCGATCATATAACAAAGCTCTCCGGATCACAGTTTGACCCGGAAGTCGTGACGGCGTTTCTTGAGGTTGCCGGCAAGGTAAAGGAGATAGGCAGCCAGCAAAAGCCTGCGCCGGCTTGCGCAATGGGCGCAGACAGCTTTGGCGCAGCCGACCTGATAGCTCAGGCAAACCATGAGATGATGTCGATTTTTGAGATCGCTCAGACTCTTTCCAGCACGCTGGAGCTTGATGAAGTGCTGGCTCTGTTGGCTCACAGGACCAAAAGGCTCAGTGATGCGGCCACATGCGTCGTGTTTCTTGTGGACGAGTCGCATTCGCATATGATGACTGCGCGTGCAGCCGCGGGCCGATGGAACGAGATGCTCAAGGGCGCAAGCGTGAAGCTGGGCAAGGGAGTGACCGGAAAGGCTGCGCTGCATGCAGGCACATATGTCGGCAACTATGATCCTAACGATCTGACTTTGGGGATGAATGGTCATCTGGTATCGAGCTTCAAGTCCTGTCTTGTCGCGCCGATATCGAGCTTCGGACGTGTTTTAGGGACGATCAACCTGTATGACGACGCGCCTCATGCATTCTCAGACGACGATCTGCGCACTCTTTCTTTTGTGGCCAATACTGCCGCTATGGCTATTCAAAACGCAAGCGCCTTCGAGCAGGTGCGGGATTCCGCCGTAAGAGACCCTCTTACGGGCCTGCACAACGGCAGGTATCTGCGTACATATCTCGAACGTGAGATTCGCAGGGCATCCAGGCGCAGCGGACATTTATCCGTGATCGGCATAGACCTTGAGAACTTCAAGGCAATCAATGACTCTCTGGGTCATCAAAAAGGTGACAGCGTTCTGAAAGATGCTGCTGATATTTTCCTGAGTCAGCTCAGGGACTATGACCAGGTGTTCCGCAACGGCGGTGATGAGTTTGTATTGGTGCTGCCGGACACACCGGCGAGCGAAGCTGAGATAATTGCAAAGCGAATTCAGCAGGTTGTCGGAAAATACGCCGAGCAGTATGCCAATCTGACACTTGCGCCGCTTGGCGCGAGTGTAGGGATCGCAACATATCCCAAAGATGCGGGAGACCTCGAATCGCTGCTTGATGCGGCGGACGCGGCTATGTATAGGGACAAGCGCGCGCGAAAACGAGGTAGGCTGGCCGCCTGATCCGTGAGAGGAAAGAATATGAAAAGCACTTGCAGCAACTATGCGTATCGCGGGTGTCCCGCAAGTTTCTATCTTTCGTGCCGCGGTTACAAAGAGGGCCTGAATTGCTGGGAAATTCAAGAAAAACCGTGCTGCCCAAATTCTGATCTCTCAATTTGCCGGGCATGTAAGGTATATATTAAGTACCACGCGTTGCTATAATCATAAGTTGCTTCGCGTGAGAACTTATATCCGCATCGTTCAGATGCGAAAACAATGGATAAAGACTCTACAAAAAATATCGATGCAAGCCCGAATACGAGGGTATCGGCAGGACTGGTAATGTGCCTGGTTTGCGCCGCTGGGCTGGGGTGCATAATAAGTGCGCTCTTTAGCTCGGGGCTGGAGTGGCGTATACTATCGATTGCGGCATTGGCAGCGGCAGCGAACCCGTTCGCGGTGGAGATACACGGTCGGTGGAAAGATGAATCGATCCGTTTTTCGCTGACTCACTGCGTGCTCTTTGCGGGGGCGCTCGCCCTTGGGCCGTTTGGAGCCTCGCTGCCCGCCGCTTTGGGGGCAGCCGTTCGGCTTGCGGTCGAAAACCCTGCTAAGAGACCTCTTCACCTGGTCCTTTATGAAATACTAAAGCCTGCTGCGGTGTGTTCGCTTTCATCCTGTATCTACGTAGTGTCAGGGGGCAATGAAATTCGGCCTCAACAGGCGGATTCATTTGCGCCCCTGCTCTGTGCAGCCATAGTCTATATCGGCGCGAATGCGTTCCTGGCCGCAATTACCCCTAAGTCCAAGTCTTCCGAGCCGGTAACGGAACATTTTCCGAACGCCTTCTCTGTTGCGGCAGGCTGGTCACTGTGCATCTTTTCCGGTTATGCACTGGCCGTGCTGTATGCCATTGCTCCGTCATATGTTTTGCTGGCTCTGTCTGTTCCGGCGGCGCTTGCATGTGGAGCATTGTTCGCACGACCAAAGCAGCAGTTGCAGCCGCGGAAAACAGTTCAGGAAGAGCAAAAACCCGACTTGCAGCCGCAAAGAAAATCCGGCTCGGCTTTTGTGGACCCGGTGACAGGGCTGGCCAACAAGCGCTATCTTGAGATGTTTCTGCAAAACGAGCTGAGCCGTTCCGAACGAGCCGAAAGGCCCCTTTCCGTTGCGGTCTTTGATCTGGACGAGTTCAAAAACAATCCAAAGAAGAAAGATGAGTCTGCGCGTGAGGCGATGGTGGCGATGGGTGAGAAGCTTAAGTCCGAAGTGCGCGACTATGACCTGGTCGCCAACTATTCCGCCACCAGGTTAGTGGCAGTTTTTCCGGAAGCCCCCGCACAGGAAGCCGAGGAGATCGTGCAGAGGCTGCATGACAGTGTAGCAAATGCCGGGCTTAAAGAAAGGCCGCTCTCCGTGAGCGTGGGTATATCCACTTTTCCTGAGCATGGATCAACTCCCGAAGACATCATCAACGCCGCGCACCGCGCGCTGAACCAGGGACGGTTCCTTGGACCCAACCTTGTTCACAGCTTCCGAGAGCTGCAAAAAGCAAGCTAATAAAATAGCTGAAAGTGGAGAGTGGAAAGTGGAGAGTCCGGAGTATGTTGCTTTCCACTTTCAGCTTTATACTCGAAACAACGGAACGCGAAAGGGTCAGGATTCGGAAATCCTGACCAAGAATAGAGCAGTGGCAATTCTCGGCTCTTAGCTCTCCACTCTCAGCTATTACCTTACTTTCGATCCTGCCGGGACATCCGAATCGGGCTGAAGCAATACCGCACGCCCTTCGGCATCCGAGGCTGCCAGGAGCATGCCGTTTGAGACGACGCCCCTTATCTTGGCAGGCTCAAGGTTCGCCAGCAGCACGATCTTCCTGCCCACCAGAGAAGACGGCTCATAGTATTGAGCGACACCCGCCACTATCTGGCGCTCCTCATCTCCCAGGCTTATCTGCAGCCTGAGGAGCTTATCGGCTCCCTCGACCTTCTCGGCGGATTTTACTTCCGCGATCCGTATCTGCAGCTTGCTGAAGTAATCGTATGATATCGTTTCCTCGGTCTTTGGAGCTTCCTGTGGTTTTTCTTCCACCTTAACAGCCTCTTTCTTCTTTTTTGTATCGATTCTCGGGAATATAGGGTCCGGGCCCTGAGTGCGGGTGCCTGGTGCCAATGAGTTCGGTGCGGTAATATCCGCCCACTTCAGCGATCCGAACGTATCCGCTATCCCTATCTGGCGAGCTATCTCCTTAGCAGTCGAGGGCATAAACGGTGAGACCATAATCGCCGCCGCGCGCGCGACTTCGAGCGCTGAATAGAGCACACCCGCGAGTTCATCCGTCTTGCCCTGCTTCTCAAGCTCCCAGGGTTTCATGTCGTTTATATATTTGTTGCCCGCGCCTATCATCTGCCAGATAGCTTCCAGAGCGCGGGTAAACTCCAGCCTATCGCACGTCTGCCCCGCCGTCTCGGCGGCCTGCGCTATGACATCCTTGAGCCCGCCCGAAAAGCCCTTCGGGTCGGGTATCGAGCCGTCAAAGTACTTGCCCAGCATGCTCAGTGTGCGGTTTAAGAGATTTCCAAGGTCATTTGCAAGGTCGGAGTTGAATCGATTTTTGAACGACGCTATCGAGAAGTCGCCGTCTACGCCGAAGGTCACTTCCCTGGCCACGAAATATCTGACTGCATCCAGGCATACTCCGCGCGCCGCACCTGACTCGGCTGCCAGATCGTCAGCGAGTTTGGCTGGAGATATTGCATTGCCCTTGGACTTGGATATCTTTTCACCGTTGATCGTCCAGAAACCATGACCAAACAAAGTTTTAGGCTGTTCCAGCCCCAAAGCCATCAGCATAGCGGGCCAGAATGTGCAGTGGAACCGCACAAAGATATCTTTGCCCATAAGCTGCAGATCGGCCGGCCAGAGAGAGTTGAACTTTTCGTCATCGCTCAAGTAACCGATCGCACTGATATAGTTGATGAGCGCATCGAACCAGACGTAGATAACTTTACTCTCATCGCCCGGAACGGTAATGCCCCAGCCTTTATTGTCACGGGTAATTGAGATATCGCGCAGCCCCTGTTTGATGAAGCTGACGACTTCATTCTTGCGAAACTCCGGCTGCAAGAAACCCGGGTGAGACTCGATATAGTCCAGGAGCCTGTCGCCGTATGCGGAGAGCTTGAAATAGTAGTTCTCTTCATGCACCCATTCTACGGCTCGACCGCACTCGGGGCACTTGCCGTCAACAAGGTCGGATTCCGCCAGAAATGTCTCGCATGGCACGCAGTACCAACCCTGATACTCACCCTTATAGATATCTCCCTGGTCGAGAAGTCGCTTAAATATTGCCTTGACCACATCAACGTGACGCGGCTCGGTGGTGCGGATAAAATCATCGTATTTGACATCGAGACTCGCCCACACCTGCTTGAACTTATCGGCCAGGCCGTCGACAAACTCCTTTGTCGGCAGGTTCTTGTCAGCAGCGGCTTGAGCCACTTTGATGGCGTGTTCGTCCGTGCCTGTCAGCAGATATGCGCCGCTTCCTTTGAGCTTGCGGTACCTTGATACGATATCGGCGATAATTGTCGTGTAGGCGTTACCGATGTGCGGAACGTCATTGACATAATATATCGGCGTTGTTATGTAGTAAGTGTTCTTTGACATTTGAAAAAGCGACCTTTCGGTTTGGTAAACATATGTCATGGTACTTTCTAGTGCGAGCAGTTGTCAATGATAAACGAGTGCTGTAAAAGCTCAGGGTTGACAGGTACGACTGTCCGGAGGCTTCGGCAGCGGGGTCCCTGATAGGTGGCGATCTCCGAATCGCCAACTTAATGCCATATTGGGGTCTCCGAACTCCACAACCTTTGCTGGAATAGCCGGATTCGGAGATCCGGCACTGGTTCTCGGGTAAGGATTCGGAGATCCTTACCCATCATAGTCAATGATAAACGCAAAGCCCCAATAACACTGCCATTGTGAGACTTTCGATTAAGTGCTACTATTTACTGTAGCATTTGTTTATAAAGAGGATTAAGAAATTGCCAGCCAAAAAGAACAAGCCGATCACGGCTGTAATAGTGGGCGCGGGACACCGCAGCATCGCGTATTCCAAGTATTCGATCCAGCACCCCGACGAACTGAAAATAGTCGGTGTTGCGGACCCGAATGAATATCGCCGCCGGCAGGCCGCCGAACTCTTCGGTTTCGGCTCGGATATGTGCTTTGAGTCCGCTGATGAGCTTACCGCAAAGGGGCAATTGGCCGATGCAGTGATAAACGGCACCATGGACCTCCAGCATGTGCCCACAGCAATCCCTCTGCTCAAAGTGGGCTATGACATGCTCCTCGAAAAGCCGATAGCCACCAGCGAGGCGGAAGTGAGGCAGCTCTATGCAGTCGCCAAAGAGTGCGGCAGCACAGTGATGATCTGCCATGTGCTCAGATATGCTCCATTTTACGCCAAGATACGCGAGAAAGTGGCGGCTGGTGAGATCGGGGACCTGGTCAGCGTGATGACCGCGGAGAACGTCAGCTACCACCATATGGCCACAGCATTCGTGCGCGGCAAGTGGAACCGGCTCGAATACGGCAGCACAATGCTTATGTCCAAATGCTGCCACGACCTGGACCTCATCACGTGGATGAAAAGCGGGATTCCACCAAAGGCGGTTGCAAGCTTCGGCAGCCTGATGCAGTTCAAACGCGAGAACGCGCCCGAGGGCTCAGGCGAGCGCTGCGTGGTGGACTGCAAGATCGAAAAGACCTGCCCATACTCAGCAAAGAAGAACTATATAGAGCAGGGTATCTGGGGATATTATGCCTGGCAGGATATAGAGGACCAGGAACAGACTCAAGAGAACCGGATGAAGTCTCTGGCTACGGACAATCCGCACGGACGCTGCGTATGGCGGTGTGATAACGACGTGGTCGATCACCAGAGCGTGGCGATAGAGTTTTCTGACGGCTCCACCGCGTCTCACAATATGACCGGCGGCACGTCCAAGCCATGCAGGTCCATGCATCTCATCGGCACAAAGGGTGAGATACAGGGAGTGCTGGAAGACGGATACTTTATAGTCCGCCATCCCGATGCCCGCAGAGGCCATGAGTGGTCAGAAGAGAGAGTCGAGACGAAAGTGACCAATGACGCTCATGGCGGCGGAGACCTGCGCCTTGTAGGCGACTTTGTGCGCACGCTCCTGGGTGAGCCCCGTTCGATCTCATGCACCAGCCTTGAGGACTCTATCTACGGCCATCTGATAGGTTTTGGTGCGGACCGGGCGAGAGTTGAGCGCAGGGTGGTTGACATAGTGAAGTAGATCACTTGTATGATGCATCCCTCCGGGTATCTTGCCTGGAGGGATTTTTTTAAAATACTGAAGTTATGGCAGGTAAACATTATGAACTCATCAAGCAGTTGGTTCTATTTTGCTGTGCTCTCAGCAGTCTTCGCAGCGCTGACCGCCATCTTCGCAAAAGTCGGCATAAAAGGGGTCGATTCCGATCTGGCCACACTTGTTCGCACGGTAATAATTTTGGTCGTGCTGTCATGTTTTATCTGGCTTGCCGGGAAGTGGAGCAACCCGTTTGCGCTGCCTTCAAAAACATGGCTGTTCCTGGGTCTATCGGGTTTGGCTACCGGCGCATCCTGGGTCTGCTACTTCCGCGCTCTCCAGATCGGCGACGCTTCTAAAGTGGCCCCCGTGGACAAGTTAAGCGTAGTGCTCGTTGCAATCTTTGCCTGCGTATTTCTTGGCGAAAGACCGATGCCTCGCGAGTGGATCGGAATTGCGATGGTCGCCAGCGGTGTGCTGATACTGGCTATTAAGTGATAAGTGGCATTGTGACGCCTGGCGATTGATTTAGATTTCGAGGTTAGGTGGCTAGCGCTATTCATGTAGCATACGAAATCAGGAGCTTAGGAGAAGCAGAGTGGAGCCGAATCATAAAAGGAAAAATCGTTTCACGAGATCTGAGTTGGATCAAATTAAGCAACTACTTCGAGAGAAATCTGCTGCGCCACCAAAAGACCAGGTTGGCCTACGCGGAAAGATTCGCAAGCTCGGATTCTATATATCAGACTATCCTGGCATTGAATCTGCCGATGACATAGATTGGCTTATCAGGCAGGGCAGAATCATCTTGTGTGACGAATACGGGGATGGCTATACTAGCTTAGAAACAGACTTATCTTTTCAGGTGCACAACCTTACTCGAAGCATAACTCGAGCGGATAGCACCAGAAATCACGATAGGGATGAGTTTTATGTAATTGATCTTTGTGATACAGTCCTTGGTCAAAAAGCTCTCAGGCAGCATAAGTTTAGTTTTCTTCATGGCGATCCTAACAAGAATGGCCGGTGTAAAGAACTGCCAGTTGACGCATACTACCCTTCATTAGATCTGGTAATCGAGTATCGTGAACGACAGCACTATGAAAAGGTCGCTTTCTTTGATAGGCACCAGACGGTTAGCGGAGTTAACAGGGGAGAACAAAGACATATATACGATCAAAGACGTCGGAACGTACTGCCTCAGCACGGCATCACGTTGATTGAGATAGCATACAGCGATTTTTCGCATACTCCGAACAAACGCATCATCAGAACACAAGATGATCTGAATATAGTCCGGCACAAGCTCGCTGGTACCAACAAATAAAACAACAGGTGGAAAAAATAACCTAATGCTTGATGCAATCAATCGTCTTCGTTGTATCGGGAAACCCTTCTCCCGATGCTCAACCAGCATACGATGCTGCTTTCGAACAGAGTGTTTTTATGCCTCCAGGAATCTTTCCTGGAGGCTAAATGCATTTCGGACCGGTCTCCAGCAGCAGGCCAATACGTGTCATCAACGGCCCATCACCTGATTGAGAGACAAACTCCCGCTTGCCCTGCTCGTCTCTTCTGACGAATATGCGCAAAAAAGGCCTTGGGTCACTCTCCATAGACTCCAGCGCCGCATCAATGAGCTTTTGGCGTGTGTCCTCATCCGCGCCTGCCATATACTCCCTGGCTATTCTTTCCTGCCTCTCGTAATCCGCCTCAGTGTGTTGAGCAGGACACCGGGGCTGGTCGTTTACACCATCGGATAGTTCTTCATGCACCGAAGTAGAAGACAGAAAAGAATTCTTCTCTTTATTTTGAGAAAGAATTCTTAATACATGATCCGGGTCATTATTGACCCGCATGGAGTGCGTTTTTTGCGGTTCATCCGGGTCGGATATGACCCGCATGGGATCGGTTTTTACCCTGCTCTTTCTTACTCCGCGTGTTCGAGCTATCGCCTCGTAGTCGGCGATGGTGATTTCAGTGCCGCGGAGCGTTTGTCTGCATATTATTTCACCAACATCGGCCAGGCGCTGCATCCATCGCTTAATTGTGTCTTCGGGAAAACCTGTTTCTTGCGCTATCCGAATGCGAGAGGTGCGCAGCTTACCTGTCTTCCAATCTGCCTTGCGGATGATGTGGGCGAGCAGATAGATGGCTTCGCCGAGTCTGTTTCGTGCGGTCTGGTTGATCTTTGAGTCCGGCAGTGGCGTGGTGAACGACATGGGTTCCTCCTTCGCGTCAGACGCAA
>JBDKUO010000002.1 GCA_039679645.1 Armatimonadota bacterium | reverse complement strand
CAAACCATAAATTGCATTGGAATTCATTTCACTCGCTGATCCTTTCGCGTTTTCGCCCTTTCGTGTTTTCGCGATTAGAGCAACCTGCCTAAATTTTGGTTATTTCCGTAGATTTGACATACACACCGAGAGGAAAGCAATATGGCAAGCGGCTTTATGGTATAATATTTTGGCGATGGGGTCCGCCGTAATTGCCCGGATGGGATGATGACTCCTACAATGATCAACATTGCGGGAGGCATGTATCCAATGGCCAAGGTTTTATGGCTGTCGCTCGCGGGCGCGTGCGGCACTCTCAGCCGTTATGCCGTGTGCGAACTGGCAAGTAAATTCAAGAGCGGCCCGATCCCACTCGGAACATTCGCAGTTAACATCATAGGCAGTTTCTTCTTCGGGCTGTTGTACGCTTCGGCTCAGTCAAGACTCAATCTCAGCCACGAAACACGCACCATACTGCTTGTAGGGTTTATGGGCGCATTCACTACTTTCTCCACATTTGCATTTGACACGGCAAAGCTACTGCACTCACAGCAGTGGCTCCATGCTCTTGGAAACGTGACCGGGCAGGTGCTGTTGGGACTGATTGCGCTGGTCGGCGGAGTGTTGGTGGGAAGAGCAATATGAAAAGCCTTACGCGATACATATGTGATAGACCTGATGCAATCAGTAAGTGCTTCACCCATGCGGATATCAATGGCAGTATCTGCCATAATCTGCGATTTCATTATTCATCGCATTGATGATCTCGGGCCTGTATGGAACTCCATGGCTGGGACCGGCTATGTACCCGCCGCCTTTGCCCATCTGATCTATCCTCTTTCGCACTTCCGCTCTGGCTTCTTCAGGCGTCACGCCCGGCCTGCCGAGAACGAACTGGCTGTCGATTCCGCCATGAAACGATATCTTATCACCAAACTCTTTCTTGAGCCGCGCAAGATCATTGCATGGCTGGCAAGGGTTCCAGATATCCGCTCCAATTTCAACCATATCTGCGAATATTTCCTCGATTTTCCCGCACGAATGCTGGTAGACTATCATTCCGCGGCTATCAATACAGTCATAGATTCGCTTTGTATGCGGCTTGATAATCGCCCTCCAGATGCCAGGTGACATGAAGAGCCCACTCTGTGTCCCCCAGTCGTCTCCATACCAGACGATGTCGGGCTTTGCGACCTCGTAGAATCTGGATATTAGTGCAATCTTATAATCCGCTATTGCAGCGACAAGCTGTTCCATCAGATCAGGCTCGCTTAGGTAGGATATAAGCGCTTCCTGCATCCCAAGGAGCAAGTATGACCTCTCGAACAGCCCCATCTCGACAAATGCCAACACCAGGTTTTCATGCCGGTCGATTTCATCGGTCTTCTGCTTGACATCAGACCAATCGATGACATCTACATCAGGTATCTTGATTTGTTCACGCCAGCGGGAGATATCCGTGATTACGTATCCGCCTGTTGTTGGATAGGTGCCGCCTTCAGCCGCAGGATCATAAGACCAGTGAACGCCAAAGCAATCACAGCTCTCTGAAGATGGTCTTTCAACCACGGGCGGTGTGATCGACACAGTGTTCTCCAGTCCGTTAGGTACCCTTTCAGGCTTCTCACGTCTTATAGCCCTCAATAAGTTTTCTTTGGGCGTCATTTGCTTATCCTATACCATAAGAGGCACTATTTCGGCTTTACTGTATAAAACCCGGTTATCCGCTTTGAAGAATCGAATGCAAGCTGCGCATCGAGTGTCGCCTTCTCGAACTGACAGGTAACCAGAACAACGTCAAAGCCCTGAATCTTAGTGGTTTTAGTTGCGGTGCGGCCTTTGTAGCTCCCTACCTGCGACTGGATCAACTGCCATGTCTCAGATAATTTGGACGCAGGCATCAACGATTTCATATTATTGTCGAAGTAGTCTGTGGCTGCTGCATACTCGCCTTTTGAAACATGATCTACAAACTCCTGGGCAAGTGTTTTAATGTCCTTGGCGCCTTCTACGGTGACAGGTGGAGGCGGAGGCGAAGGAATATTCAGACCCGCAGCGGTAGTCTTGCTGATACGTGAGCGTATGATATTTTCAATCTCGACTTTGCCGCCTGCTTTGGCAATGGAAAGAGGAGTGCGGCCCTTTTTATCCACAGCGCAGGGGTCCGCCTTGGCATCCAGCAGAGCGACAACTACATCTTTATAACCCAGAGCGGCGGCGACATGCAAGGGCGTGACGCCGTCTTTCTTCTGTGCGTTCACATCCGCCTTATTATCTATCAGCAGTTTCACTACTGCAAGTTGACCCTTGGCGGCGGCATGGTGCAGAGGTGTCGCGCCGTCATCATCCTTCAGATTGACCAGATCCGGCTGGGCCTTGATCAGTTTTTCGACTGTGGCAATATCGCCGGTCGCCGAAGCAGTGTGTATCTCCGCCGCAAACGCGCTTGTCGCTGTTAGCAGAGCTAAAATTGTCACAAGTAAAATTGCAGATCGCTTTAACACTATTTTCTCCTATCGTTTGATCCATGCCGCAATATCATCTACTACTTTTTCTGAGACGTGCCCGGGAACTTCATATTCCTGGGGAGTGATTTTGCCTTTACCAGTAATAAACAAATGGTTCAAATCCGGATAGAGCTTGAAAGTGACATCGGTCCGTGAAGAGAGCTTCGTCTTCCATATGTTGAAATCAGCGGTTGTAGCCTGGTAGTCCCGTCTTCCCTGCAGGATGAGCATCGGCTGTTTCAGCGACTTTGCCATCTCCACCGCTGCCGGAATATAGCGCCGGAGATCGAGCAAGTATGGAGCCGGCGCGCTTTTTATGAACGATTGCACTTCCTTATTGATCTCCTTCTTGGTGTCAGCAGTTATCGGTCCGTTCAGCGAGGCTATATATGTTAATTGCCGTAATATCACATCCTCCAACGGTTGTGTGCCGCACCCGGCCATCATAATCAGACCGTAGATTTTAGGGTCGGCCTTGCCGATCCTCGGAATGAGAATGCCGCCAAGGCTGTGGCCAAGAACATATATCCTATCGCTATTTATCTCCTTTGTCTTCCTGAGAAGAGATACGGCGGCTATAGCATCGTCTATGGTCTCTTCCTTGACGGTAAACTTATTGGTCGCTGCAAACTTTGCCAACTGTGCCGGATACACTTTTGTCCTCTTGTCATAGCGAAGCACGGCGATTCCACGTGAGGCAAGCCCCTGCGCGATATCCCGAAACGGTTTGTTTGGGCCGATGGTCTCATCGCGGTTTTCTGGGCCGGAGCCATGAACTAAAACCAAGGCAGTGAATGGTCCTTTGCCATTGGGAATGGTAAGCGTGCCGGGCAATTGCCACTCGCCTTTGCCGACAGTGACTTCACGCTCAACAAAGCGGTCATTGTGCGCATAGGCGGGAGGAGAATACTGCGCGCCGGTTTTGGAAATATGTGGGACGAACCATAGCCCGCCGATCTTGCCATCCTTATCGAAGACGACTTTGACATCGAGAATGATCTTCTCAAAATTTACGGCAACGAAAACCTCGTCGAATCCTCCCTCTTGCCCCGTGCGAGTTTCTCCGATTTTCTTGAAAGCGCCGTACCGTCCGATCAATGACTCCCACGCCTGTTTCAGTTGATCGGCTGACATCGCCCGGCTCATTGCATCGTCGAAATGCGTCACGGCATCCGCGTATTTACCGTCTGCCGTACACCGCACGAATTCCAAAGCAACTGCGGTCTTAGCATTCGAAGCTGATGCCTTTTTCGCACTTGAACATCCCGCCATAACCCCGACTAAAACTACTAAAACTGCAAAAACACCCCACCGTCTTAGCATATTCATATACCTACTTCGCTGCCTTAGTTGGAATTATAAATAATCCTGTGATCTGCTTGTTGCTATCGAACACAACCTTGGTATCAAGGTTGGTTTTCTCGAATTGGCAGGTCACATAGACGACGTCATAACCCTGTTCTTGCGCTTCTCGTGTGCTTGTGCGCGCCTTGAATGGCCCTACTTGAGCAGTCAATTGTCCCCAGACTTGACCCAGCTTTTCGGTATACATGGCGGACTTCATCGTAGGATTGAAATTCGCAGTAACCGATGCAAAATCACCCTTCGCCATAGAATCGACGACATTTTCCGCTGATTTAGTGGCAGAAGGCTTGGCGCAGCCTGCAGCCAGCAGCACTGCCGCGCACATCATGGCCGTGAGTATTGTTCTCTCCACATTCGTTACAAATCGATTCATCATATTATCCTTTCCCTTTCCGCTTTATATCCCTCCAGTTGTCTTTACTATTCGCGCTCTGGTGGAGTATTCCTCTAGATTATTTTAATCGTATTCTGTTGCGAATTTCCGTTTCAGACAGACCGGATATTTTGACCACCTTCTCGCGGCTCTTTTCGCCTGAGACAAGCTCGACCTGGCTCTTTTTTATCTTTAATGCATCGGCTAAAAACTTCACTACGGCGGCGTTGGCAGCGCCCTCGACAGGCGGAGCGGTAATTTTTACGTACAAGACATCATCACGCCAGCCGGTAATTTCGTTTTTTGATCCGCGCGGGCTGACATGGAGCTTCAGGTTTGTATCAGGCATAATGCATGGCTCCTTGAATGCGTCTGGCCTATAGTTTACCATAGTTCGGCTGATGAAGATTCCCTAACCCATCATAGGATTCAAATCCTAAGATTCTGTTTCACACGCGATCAGATATCGCGCGCGATCGAGTGTCTGTTATCCGCATACGCCGCGTGCTATACTGATGCAGAAAAGCTTATATATGCAGGTTATGGATATGATGCTACCCAAAGTGAGCAGACTGCCCAATGGGCATACACGTGTCGAATTGAATATTGATGGCGAGTGCGTCAGTTGGCTAAAAATCGTGCCGATGACCATTCGCGCCGGGTCGGCGCAGATCAGAATGGACGGCATCGCAGATGTTGGAACCCGCGAGGAACACAGAATGAAGGGCTGCTCGCGCTGCGTGCTCAATGCAGCAATAGACCATATGACTGGCGGTGATGCGGCGGTTTCGATGCTCTACGGCATAAGTAATTTCTACCATAAGTTCGGATATGCGACCTCGGGACCCGAGCATTATATTCTTTTTACCAACCTTGATGATGACGTGCCTGCAGACTGGACATCTAGACCTTTCTCTCTGGAAGATTTGGGAGATGTGCGCAGCATATATGACACTGCAACATCTGCTGCGACGGGAACGGCAATAAGGCACCCCGAATCTGAGGTGTGGTCTAAATTGGCCACATCCATTGAGAGCTCGGATGACGCATGCCATGTCATTGTCGGATCGGACGGAATCGCGCATGCTTATGTTTGGCTTGCTCACTGGTGCTATTCTGTCGAAAAGCTGCGCAGGCAGTTTTCTGATGCGCTCATAATCGGTGAGGCTGTCGCGGACTCGCCGATAGCAGCGGATGCGCTTTTGGCTGCGTGTAAGCAGTTGGCTATTGATCGTAATGTGAAGCGAGTGCTGCTGGCGTCACCACCCGACTGCCATGTAGCGAATGCGGCAATGCGCCAGGACAGCAGGTTTATCTCCGATTTCGATGCATGCGGAGGGTCGATGATACGTGTGCTCGACGTCAAACGCCTGCTGGATTCGCTCGTTCCTGAGATCAAAGTGCACCTTGAAAATATTAATCCGGCCTATACAGGTACACTGACATTTAACACCGATATAGGCAATGCGGCTATTGTGATAGAGCATGATGACGTCATTGTCCAGGATGCAAAGCCAAATCCCGATAACCCAGTGATCGAGATACCACAGGCTGAGCTTGGACGGCTTGCGCTTGGGGTGTTCACTCCCACCGATATAATGGAGCGACTTGCATCACCGCCGGATACAAACACCTCGAAGCTTGTGCAACAACTATTCCCGCTTCGGCATCCTCATATGTATCTGCCGGACAGGTTCTAGAATTGTGGAGCGTGGAGGATGGAGTGTGGAGAGCTAAGAGCCCGGAAGTGATACCCGATCACACCTAGACCCAGCTACGGGATATGAAATCCCGGGATTGCTCTTTTCGCACGCGATCGGATATCGCGCGCGATCAAACAACCTTCGGGGCATTCGCCCGCGAAGTATAGCGGTTGTCTACACGTAAGTGCTCAGACTCTATGAGTATTTTTGCTGCTGCACATTATGCGACGAAGAAACTCGAAGATTTCACAAGTTTGATGCATGATTTTTGGATGTGGTTGTGTAATTAGACCATGTGGACAAATAT
>JBDKUO010000001.1 GCA_039679645.1 Armatimonadota bacterium | reverse complement strand
TCCATGGCCTGCAAAATGGCAACACCACTGGAAAGCAGCGTGGCAAGCGTTCGAGCAAACCTGGCCAGAGCCACTTTGTGGTTCAAACTTCCAAATACCGGCAGCTTGAGCTTAACGGTATCCAGAGTGCGTCTGCCGATTTTTGTCCTGCCGAAGAGCCTGATGGCAATCACAAAGCCCACGACAATCAAGATCATGAAGTACCACTTGGAAATCATGAAGTCGCTGCAAGCCTTTACGGCAGCGGTGAGTGGGGGTAAATCTTTAATACCCAGGTCGACGAACATGCTCATGAACTTCGGCAAAACGAAAGTCATCAAGCCGATAACTACCAGGCCGGCAAAGCAAAGAATCATAACAGGATAGGTCAGAGCCGATTTGATCTTACGCCGCAGTTCGACATCGCTTTCCAGGAACTGCGAGAGTCTCTGAAGGCTTTCTTCGAGCGCTCCACCGACCTCGCCGGCGTTTACAAGACCGATAAAGAGCCTGTCGAATACGGTAGGATACTTCTCCAGCGCCCTGGTTAGAGTCTGGCCGCCCTCGACCTCGTTCGTGACGTCCGTCAAAATAGCTTTGAGCTTTGGATTGGTCGCCTGATCGGTAAGCACGTTAAGACAGCGCACAAGGTTTACACCGGCGTCGATCATTGTAGAGAACTGCCGACACATGATCGAAAGCTCGGACTTTTTGACGCCGCCCATACCGCCGATTTTCTTCTGAGTGCTCTTGGTCTGTTTGATCTCGACGACTGTAAAGCCCTGCTCGGTAAGCCTTTTACGCAGAATATCTTCGTTTTCGGCTTCAGAGGTCCCCGGGATCATTGTCCCTACGGCATCTCTTATCGTATATGCATAATTTGGCATTTTTGCAACCCCCAATCGGGTGATGGGCGCCGAAACCCGGCACCCGATACCTGTTACCTAAAATTCAATGAGTTGGAGCCATTACTGGTAGTATTCATACTTACCATACTCTTCAGTTCGTCCGGGTTCGCGGCTACTTTCATGGCTTCATCCATAGTTATTAAGCCCTGCTGATAAAGCTCGCGCAGGTGCTGGTCCATAGTCATCATGCCTGCGCTTGCGCTGGTTTGAATAATAGAGGCGATCTGATGAGTCTTAGCCTCACGGATAAGATTTCTTATCGCGGGAGTGGCGATCATTACCTCCATTGCGCAAATGCGGCCCGGCTGACCCGCTCGAGGCAGGAGCTGCTGGCACAACACAGCCTCTATGCTGTTTGAGAGCATCAGGCGTATCTGCTCCTGACCCGTCGCCGGAAATGAATCGACTATGCGGTCCACTGTCTGCGCCGCGCTACTGGTATGCAGGGTCGCCAACACAAGATGACCCGTTTCGGCAGCTTGAATCGCGTTGGTCATTGTATCCAGGTCGCGCATCTCGCCGACGAGGATCACGTCCGGGTCTTCCCTCAAAGCCGACCGCAGCGCATGCGAAAACTCTTTTGTATCCTGACCCAACTCGCGCTGGTTAATAATGCTGAATTTGTGTGCGTGAAGATACTCGATAGGGTCCTCGATACTGATAATATGCGCGCTGCGCTCGTTATTGATCTGATTTATCATAGCCGCGAGCGTCGTGGACTTGCCCGAGCCTGTCGGGCCTGTAACCAATACAAGGCCTCTGGGCTTTCTTGTAAGCCCCTCCAGCACCAGCGGCAGCCCGAGTTCGCGAATCGTCGGTATCCTGGCAGGGATCAGCCTGAATGCGGCTGCTATAGCGCCCTTGTCCCTGAAAATGTTGACCCTGAACCGTGCAATTGAGTGCACAGTGTATGAAAAGTCGAGTTCCCAATCCTCTTCAAAACGCCGAATCTGCTCATCGGAGAGTATGTCATACATCAGGCGTTGAGTATCGGTAGAAGCCATCTTCGGATAGTTCAGCGGCATCAACTGACCGTCAACGCGAACAACCGGAGGCACATCGACGCATATGTGCAGATCGGATGCGTTTCGCTCGATCATATCGCGCAGTAGGTCGTCGATGTGTATGGCGTCATATGTGACTGCTTGTTCAGCCTTTTCGGCCAATTTCTCGCTCCTAATACTTTCGGCTTTCTACTTTTCACTCTTCAAAAAGTAGATATTTACCGCCGGACACTATTGCCCGGCTGTGAAGACGACTCTCATGACCTCATCGGGTGTCGTAACGCCCTGAAGAACTTTGTCCAGACCGTCTTCTCTGAGTTCATGCATACCGTTGGCCTTTGCAGCCTCTCTGAGGTCGGCAAGAGGAGAACGGCGGACCATAAGCTCCCGAATCTCGTCGTTGATCCTCATAAGCTCGTAGATACCGATTCGGCCTTTATAACCTGTGTGCTTGCATACTTCACAGCCCTCACCCTTATAGAGCGTGACCGGCTGATTGGGGTCCGAAGCCTTAAACCCGAACCGCCGCAATTCGCTGGCGGGGACCTGGTAGGGAACCTTGCACTTCTGGCAAACCTTTCGGGCAAGCCTCTGCGCAAGGCAGGCGATGACGGTCGCTGAAATCAGATAAGGCTCGACGCCCATATCTACAAGTCGAATAACCGCACTCGGAGCGTCATTGGTGTGCAGTGTCGAAAGAACAAAGTGACCGGTGAGCGACGCCTCTACACCGATTTCAGCGGTTTCGAGGTCTCTCATTTCACCGACCATGATGATATCCGGGTCCTGGCGGAGGAATGACCTCATAGCGGACGCAAAGGTCAGACCGGCCTTCTTATGGACCTGGACCTGCGAGATACCGCTTAACTGGTATTCTACAGGGTCTTCGATGGTGATGATGTTCTTTTCGACTGAGTTGAGCTTGTGAAGGACTGAGTAAAGCGTGGTGGTCTTACCGGAACCTGTAGGCCCTGTGGTCAGGAACATACCGTTTGGCTGAACTACAATTTCTTCGAGCTGGGACTGCACTTCGGGACTGAAACCCAGCCTGTTGAGACCGATAAGAACGTTACTCTTATCGAGAATTCTCATAACGATCTTCTCGCCGTGGACGGTCGGCAGACAAGAAACACGAAGGTCGTAGTCTTTGTTGTCCCAGCGGATCGGAATACGTCCGTCCTGAGGAATACGCCTCTCGGCGATGTTCATATCGGACATGATCTTAAATCTGGAAATCAGAGGCTTGTCGATATACTTAGGCAGAGGCATGACTTCGTGCAAAACACCGTCAATTCGGTATCGCACGCGCACTCCGCGCTTGTCCGGCTCGACATGGATGTCACTGGCGCCGTCGGCTATCGCTCGCTGCACGATGGTGTATGCAATTCGGATAATAGGCGCTTCTTCAGAGACTTTGGCGATGCTCTCGGTGTCTTCGTCGGAGATCTCTTCACGCGCTCCGAAACCGGCAATTGCCTGCCTGATATCGGCAGACAAATTCAGACTTGATCCGCCGCCGTTTGCACCCCCCGGAATCGCCACTGCTCCGGGATCGACATTGGGCACGACTTCAGTTCCTGCGCTGCCGCCGCTGTATACGCGGTCTATCGCATCCATCAGGTCGTCCTCAGTGGCAAGAGCCATAACTATTTGCTGAGCGCCGCTGGCAAGCTGAATATCCTGTTTTGCATACGGATCATTGGGGTTCACTACCGCCAGGATCAGTTTGTTGCCGTTTTTGCCTATAGGCAGAACCTTGTGCCGCTTGGAGACATGCTCAGGGACGGCGTTTACCGCGCTCTGGTCGATTTTCTGCGTTACCAAGTCTACAAACGGAATGCCCAGAGTCTCGGCGCGAACCTCCGTGACAGCCTTTGCATCCGCAAACCCAAGGTCTATTATTATGCGGCCGATATCGCCGGGCGCGCTCCGCTGAACGTCTCTTGCTTCTTTAAGCTGCTCAGCGGTAATCACACCCTTGGCGACAAGCGCCTCACCTAATTCTTTTCTAGCCATTGCCTGCACCTCAACGCGGTCGCGCATATCCGCGACACCCAAAAATTATAACACAACAGCAGCCGCTTCTTCCATCACATCTACCGGCGCCTGCCGTCCGGTCCACATCTCAAGCGAAAGCGCACCCTGATGGACCAACATCCCCAGACCATTGACAGCGCGCGCTCCACGCTCACGCGCCTGTCTGACAAGCCGAGAGGTCGAAGGATTATATACAAGATCATAAACCAATAGATTTGAATGCAGCAGGTCGCCGGGTATCGGAGTTGAGTCTATATCCGGGCTCATGCCGACTGACGTGGTGTTGACCAGCAGATCGGCGCTTTGCGCTTCATCCGCCAGAGCTTCCCTTTGCATCCCAATGGCCCTCGCTGCGTCTCTTCCGAAGACCGTGTTCAAACCCTCAACAAGCTCCCGGGCCCTGCCAAAAGTCCGGTTAGCTATCACTATCTCGCAGCCGATCTCGGCAAGCGCGAAACTTACAGCCTTAGCCGATCCGCCTGCTCCAAGAAGCAGGACTTTTTTGCCGTCCAGTTTCCCCCACTCGGCTTGAGCCGACTTAAGAAAACCGCGACCATCGGTGGTATCACCAACAAGATGCCCATCTTTATTGATGACCGTATTTACGGAACGAATTCTCATCGACCGCTCGCTCACTTCGTCGAGATATGCGATGATATTCTCTTTGTGAGGGATCGTGACATTTACCCCCGCAATATTCAGCGCCCTGATTCCATGGACCGCTTTTTCTAGATCGTTTGGCAGCACATGAAAAGGCACATACACGTAATCTATTCCCAAAGCTTCGATCGCAGCGTTTTGCATTACGGGCGAAAGGCTGTGGGCTATGGGGTGTCCGAATACACCCAAAACACGTGTTTTGCCGAGCATGTTCACTTGGTATCCTGTTTTTCTGACTTGTACAGACCGTCATTTGTTCCAGCGGCAGGCCTGCGCAAGCGCCGCATAATCCACCGTTCGATCAGACGGCTCAGCTTTGTGCCGATAAATTCTTTGGGGTGCATAGGCTCCACAAGAATAGTATGCATGCAAGCCCAGTTGCCGCCCAGTATATCCGTTAGCAGTTGATCGCCCACTACGACGCAATTTTCGGCTTTGCAGCCCAACATCTTTAATGCGCGCTCAAAACAGTGCGGTCTGGGCTTTAATGCCCTGAACACACAAGATATCCCAAGCTCGCGAGCAACGGCGTTCAACCGTTTTGGATTGTGCGTATTGGAGACAATACAAAGCCCCATCCCTACAGCCTTAGCGGACTCGATCCACCGCCTGCTTGACTCCGGGACCTGTGAGCTTGCCCAGGGCAGAAGCGTGTTATCCAGATCGAGCATCAGCGCTCTGAAGCCGTCCTGCTTTAGCGCTGCAAGGTCGATCTCACTCACATTCCGCACGTACTGGTCGGGACGAAACAGCTCAAGAAGCTCACCCATATTACCGGCCACCGTCTTTTATCGCGTTTTTGGCGGCGACGTGTTCTTCAAAGGTCCGGCTGAAATGGTGACTGCCGTCGGGCCGGGCAACGTAGTACAAATAATCAACATTCGCCGGATGCATTGCCGCCTTGATAGAAGCCAGCCCCGGATTGCATATCGGACCGGCAGGCAGACCGGCATGGGTATAGGTATTGTACGGCGAGTCTTTATGCAGATCGCCGTAGTATATTTTGTCTTTATTGTCTGTGCTCTCGCCGGGCGAATACGTCACGGTTGCATCCACTTCCAACCTCATACCCTTTGCAAGACGGTTCCACAGCACTGCCGATATGAGCGATCTGTCTTTGGAAACCTTCGCTTCACGCTCGATCATGGAGGCCACGATCAAGAGTTTGTTCAGACCCTCGGCAAATGATTGTTTGCCCAGTCCAAATCTATTGCGTATGACCTGCTCGATCTCAGATCTATTGGGTTTTATGACCTTTTGATCGAATGTATCCAGCATTTTTCTTGTGATTCCCTGCGCGTCCGTGCCCCTGGCAATCAGGTAGGTGTCAGGAAATAGATAGCCTTCGAGAGAACTGCCATAAACAAATGAATAGTCCGGGAACTGGTAAGTCTGGTTCAAGACCAGTCTCACAAATGAGTCCCCACTTACCAGTCGTTTACTCTGAAGCAGGTCGGCCATCTGGCGAGCTGTGAAACCCTCCGGCATTGTGACCCAGCTTTCGAGTGTCTTGCCGCTGACGAGATGGTTTATTATCTCCGGCACGCTCATTGTCCGGCTCAGTTCATAGACACCGGGCTTGAGTTTCTCCGTCGCACCGCCTGCCTTGCAAGCCAGCATGAATACAAACGGGCTTCTGATCAGACCCTGCTCGTCCAGAGAGTTGCCGATGTCCCTGGCAGTATACCCTTTTGCTACGACCACTCGGACGGCAGATGCATCGCTCGAGATGGGTCGCAAGCAGGCGAACAGCCACAGGCCGGTTATAACCAGCGCTGCGACCAGGACGAGTATATAAGGTTTTGTCTGAGTGAAAATACTTTTCATGCGTTGTGTGTTATGAGTTATGAGTTAAGCGTTCAAGACTGCTTTCCTGGTCTTAGCTCTCCACCCTCCACTCTCCACTTTCAAGGTAACTGCGTAATATGACGGCTGCGGCCATCTGATCGATTACTTTTTTTCGCTTTTTGCGCGAGATATCCATCTGGATGAGAGAAGACTCGGCGTCAACAGTGCTCAGTGACTCATCCCACAGAACAACAGGTATCCTGATACGCCTTGTGAGACGGTCCGTGAAGTCTTTAACTTTCGCAGCTTGAATTCCTTCCTCGCCCTTTAGATCCAACGGCAGCCCTACAACAACCCTGGAGGCTCCCAGTTCATTGAGCAGTTCTTCCACGGCACGAAGGTCGGTTTTTATACTTTTACTACGCCTGATAGTGGTCACAGGGTTCGCAGTAATGCAAAGCTCATCGCTTACCGCTACGCCGACCGTCGCATCACCCACATCCAGAGCCGCTATTCTAGGCATTGTCAGACTCCCCGGCTTTACCGCTGCCGACGATCTCCATCATAGTATAGAGAACCAGGGAAGAGAGCATGCCGAACATAAGCACCGCCATGACTATGCCCGAATCATTCAAGACAAATGCAGCCAATATACCGATCAGGAAACCTTTCAGGCTGGCGACGATCTGTCTATCGCGAAAAATTTCATCCTTGAGTTTAGCGGGCACTCGATATGTCCAAAACAGAAATATCGGGATAAGCACGGCATAAGCAACCATGGCTTCGGGACGGACAATGATCCTGAGGTTCAAGAGAACTTTTCGCTCTATCAGGGTAAGCACGTAGTCTCCCCCAACTCGCTGCGCAAGGCTCGCCATCCGACCGGCGTGCGCCGCTGCTGATCCGAATGCATGAAAATCCGTAACGGCGAGGACCGCCATAAGAGCGAAACCACCGACAAACATCATGATCACATGCCGAAGCCCGAACCTGGCCCTGCTGACACCAAAACTGATCAGCCCGAATGTGACGGCGGCGGCAAACGTCGCGCCGTAGTTGGCGCCGGTTCTGCCCATGCCCAGTGTCAGTATTATCAAAGCTCCCAGGGCTGGAGCAAGCCATCTGCGAACAATCTTACCGCTAAAAACAGCACAAAGCGCGGACATGGATATCAGTATGCTCGCGTATTCATTGCCGATTCCATAGAAACGCAGACCGCTGAGCTGATATGAACTGGGAAGAGCAAACTTGCATAACCTGCAGCCCGTGAAGGTGTCAACTATGATCACAGCTATGCTGATTGCATAGACAGCAAGCATAGGAGCGGCTCGAATACCGGTTGTTCGGTCCCATAACCAGCCTAAAGCAAAGCTGACTGCCACAATCATCGCCCAGAACACAAAAGTCCCCACAATATACCCCGCCGCGCCTGCCGGAGCAAGCACGGCAAGCATCATGGCGACCGCCGCTGCACAGGCTGCAACGAGGCCGACCCTGATCAACGCATATACTCTTCTCGGCGCTCGAAGAGAAAAACCCAAAAGCACAATAGCGGCCACAAAAGACAGACCCACAACAGCCGCCACTACATACACAACAGGCCGAACTATATCCTGCTGCGCCTTTACACGGGTGTCCAGCTCATGCACTACGGCAAGCTTATCCTTAGCGGATACGCTCTTTGATGGGCGGCCTATGATATCCGACGGCGCGGGTATGCCGGACATATCGAGAATGGTAGGCGCGAAATCACTTGCGGCGACAAGGCCAGGGGTGCGGGTTGTCGGAGAAGTCAATACACCTTTATATTTAGGTCCATAGATCACAATCGGGGTGAGTCTGTCCCAGGAGTCTCCCGTAGGCAAGCTGAATGAAACGAGCACGAGAGTGATATTTTCACGCATCAACTTGCCGATGAGTTTATCCAGATCGCGCATGGCTTCGGCTTTGTGCAGAGCCAGAGCCTTATCGGTCATGCGGTCCTTAAGGTCATCCAGATGGGTAGTTGAACCAAAGTCTATGATCGTAAAGTCGGCATTTGCCGGTAAAGAGGAACTCAGACGTCCGATATCTATTTGGCCGCGTGAGTCCATCGCCAGGACAGCGGCTGATCGATTTATCTGATCCGGAAGAATATCCGAGTTTCCTATAACGCACGTTTTCTTGCCGGACTCGTGAAGAGCATCGCCCAAGGCTCCCAGTCTGGCAGGTTTGGCGAGATCGATATTTGCACGCAATGCCGGGCCCAGACCCAGAAAGACTGCCGAATGGGGGCCTGCCTTATAACCTGTTTGACCGGTATATGCTTCTTGTGCGTTCTCGCCGTATTCTGTTGTTTCAAGCGAATCATAAAAGTCGCGGACAAAGGTCCCACCCCGGCAGCTTGTGCCTGCCCCTGCGGTGACCATGCATGAAATTTCACTCTTTGGCCCGACGCAGTTCGGGCTGACAAGCCCAATCGCGCCGTTTCGGACCATCTTTGTGATTGCCGGCAGCGAAGAGTTGTCCAGGTCATCTAGAATAAGGCGATTTGCTACTACGACTACAACCTTGCCCTGCTTACTCACCCCTTGTGAGATTGGCGCAGCGTTTGCAGACGCAGCAAGAAACAGCGTTAGGAAAATCAGCAATATGCTATAGGCAAAACGCAGCTTACCGCCCCCTAGCCCCCTCCGACACGGAGGGGGGATTACGTGCGACTGACCGGGGGAGAGGTTATTTGGTGTGTTAAAAATCAACTTGCCTGTGCCTTGATAATCTCTACCGCCTTTGCCAGAGCCTGGTCGACCTTACTCGCATCCTTGCCGCCTGCCTGGGCAAACTCAGGTCTGCCGCCACCGCCGCCGCCCGCGACTTTTGCGACTTCGCGGAGAGTGTTACCGGCATGGAAGCCTTTAGAGACAAGATCGGATGTGACTTTGCCGACAAAAAGGACCTTACCGTCGGCAACTCCCGCCAGCACGACTACGCCGGACTTGAGCTTATCGGCGACACCATCGGCGAGCTTTTGGAGTGTCGGCACATCGACTGTCGAAACAGATGCGGTTACAAATTTGACCCCGCCCGCTTCCTGCGCCGAATCGACCAGTTCGCCTGCCTGTTCGGCAGCTCCCTGGCTTTTGAGAATATCTATCTCGCGCTGAGCGTCTTTGGCGGCCTGCACGGCGCGCTCGGCTGCCGAAACCGTATCCGACAAAGATGAACCAAGCACCTCAGCCGTCTCTCGAAGCTGGTCCTCTAAGTCATTGACGTAATGGACGGCTGCCTCACCAGTCACGGCCTCAATTCGGCGAAGACCCGCGCCTACACTCGACTCGCTCATCAGCTTAAAGAGACCGACCTGACCGGTGTGCTGGAGGTGCGTGCCGCCGCAAAGCTCTATCGAGACATCGCCCATCTTGACCACGCGGACCTCATTGCCGTATTTCTCGCCAAAGAGGGCCGTTGCGCCCATCTTTCGGGCCTCGTCTATATTGGAGATAGTGACGTTGGTCTGCACGTCTTCGAGAATGAACTCGTTGACGCGGTTTTCGATCCGGCGCATCTCATCGCGCGTGACCGCCTGGAAGTGCGAAAAGTCGAACCGCAGTCTGTCCGGGTCGACCAGAGACCCCTTCTGCAGAGCGTGCTCACCAAGGACTTCGTGCAAAGCCGTGTGCAGGAGGTGAGTGGCCGTATGGTTTCGAGCAATCGACATGCGGCGCTTCTTGTTCACTTTGCATTGCACAGAATCGCCGACCGAGATAGTCCCGGACTGCATCTTGCCCTTGTGAAAAAAGAAGTGTGAAGCCTTGATCGTATCGACCACATCGAGTGATGCGCCATTGTTGACTATCGAACCTGTGTCGCCGACCTGACCGCCCATCTCCGCATAAAACGGCGTCTCGTCCAGCACAAGCTCGACCTCGTCACCCTCGCCTGCCGATGTGACCAGTTCGCCGCCCTTAATAATAGCAAGCACATTGGCGTCGCCTGCAGTCTGCTCATAGCCGACGAATTTGGTGGCATCGATAGTCTTTTCAAGCTCGATTATGACAGTGCTGCCGCCGCCGAAGAGCTGGGTCGCAAAGTCGCTCGACTCTTTGGCGCGCCTGCGCTGCTCCTCCATCGCGGACTCGAAACCGTCAATATCCACAGAGACGCCCTTTGCAGCCGCGATCTCTTTAGTCAGCTCAAGCGGGAAACCATAGGTGTCATATAAAGTAAACGCTGCCTCGCCGTCGAGAGTCTTCTCACTGGTAGAAGCCGCCAACTCGATCTGGTCCTCAAGGCGCTGCATGCCGCTGTCGAGAGTATGGCGGAATTTTTCTTCCTCGCTGCCGATCACTTTTTTGATGTAACCCTGCCTGTCGGCGATCTCGCGATATACATCACCCATTATCTCGACGACTATCGGCACTATCGGCTCCAGGAAGCTCTTGGTAAGTCCAAGGCTTCGGCCCTTAACGACCGCGTTCCTAATCAACCTGCGCAGAACGTAGCCACGGCCGACATTGGACGGCATCACACCGTCTGCAATGGTGAAAACAGCTGATCTGATATGATCGGCAACCACTCGGATAGCTCTGTCGGTATCTTCATCCGAGCCGTATTTGGCGCCGGATATTTTTTCGATTTCCCGAATGATCGGCAGGAAGAGATCGGTCTCATAATCGCTGGGCATCCCACTGAGCACAGTAATAGTACGCTCAAACCCCATCCCGGTATCGATATTCTTCGTAGGAAGCGGCTTCATGGTGCCGTCTTCCTGCCTATCGAACTGCTGGAAAACCAGGTTCCAAATCTCGACAAATCGGCTGGAGTCGTGCGCTATTGACCATGCCGGATCCTCTGGCGGGCCGAGTTCGGGTTTGGTATCAAAGAATATCTCATTACAAGGCCCACAAGGCCCATTCGGGCCTTTGCTGGGAGCATCGGCGGGCCAATAGTTCTTATCCTCGCCAAGCCTCACGACCCTATTCGCCGAAAAGCCGATCTCTTTGATCCACACATCGGCGGCTTCATCATCATCGATATAAATGCTGGTCCAAAGGCGTTCGGGATTTATCTTCAACACCTCGGTCAAAAACTCCCATGCCCAGTGGATAGCGTCGCGCTTGAAATAATCTCCGAAGCTGAAGTTGCCGAGCATCTCGAAGAAGGTGTGGTGAAAGGCATCGCCGACTTCGTCTATATCGTCCGTGCGCATGCACTTCTGGGATGTGGTGATCTTCGTCGCCGGAGGCACTCGTTCGCCCACGAAATAGGGCTTGAACTGCACCATCCCGGCGGATGTATAGAGCAGGCTGGCGTCGTCCGGCACAAGCGAATCGCTGGGGTGGATCAGATGGCCTTTGCTCTCGAAGAATTTCAGGTATTTGGTTCTAAGTTCACTACTAAGCATGAGTTTTATGTCCAGTTTTATTTTGTTATGAGTTGTGGTTTATGGAGTTGTTGATACTTGCCAAACCGTAAGCACAAATTATGCGAGCCTTGCCATTACAAAATCCTTGACTTGATGCGCAAGCGACAAGGCTTCTTCCGCCGTGGCTTTATCGGGCCAGAAATCACCATCGTAACGAAGTTCAACTGCATACGGGATTAATATCTCGACAATTGGCCTCAACACATCAAAATCAGTGTTTTCTCGTGCACAAAGCTCCACAAGCCTCGCAAGGTTATGAGTGAATGGATAGTCTATGTCTACACTAGTTAAATATGCCTTTAGCAACTTCTCAGCAGCTTGTTGAGCATGAAATGCCGTAGCATCAAGAGCACCTGCATTGAGTGTTGCTTCCGCAGCCAAGATGTCACTATCTGCTTTTCGCAGCAGAGACTGGACCAAATCATGCCGCTCTTTCATAGATGACCTTTCCCTCGCGCAAAGCAGTCGTCACGAACGCCTGCGGCACCTGGCTCCATTCAGAAACCTCTTCGGGTGTATAAACAACTACTTCCACCTCAACCGAAAGGTCCGCTAGTTTCGTATATAGTGGCGCGGAACGTCTGAACCTGGGCTCGTCAGACTCTTTTATCACCAGTACGTCATAGTCGCTGTCATCACGAAAAGTGCCGCGCGCCCTGCTGCCGAAAAGCACAATACGCTCCGGGCTTGCAGCCTCAATGATTCGATCTACAATGCTATCTATTATGCTATCTGTACTGGATGTGCTCATTATTCTCTGACCAGTCTCACAGACACAAGATTGCCTTGGCTACTTGTTCTTCAAATCCAGACATGCGATATACTCACCCTGGAGCATCTGACCGGTCCGCTGGAAACCTATGCTCATATACAGAGCGTGCGCGACAAAGTTTTCCGGGCGATATCCGACGTATATCTCATTGCAATCGGGCAGCTTGCTCATCAAATCTATAAGTTTTAACAATGCCGCTTTGCCGAAGCCGCATCTCTGGCGGTCGACATCTATCATCAACCTGTAAATCCAGTAATTGCCGTCATCCGGGTCCAGGCCGTACATCGCAAAGCCGACTACCTCATCACCATAGAAAACCGCAAGCTGAACAAATGTAGGCTCAGCCTTAAACTCACGGACTTTATAAAAGTTGGGGGCTACCAAACCGCCCTGCTCCAACTTGAACGCGAGGTTCATGACCTCCGGCCAAGACTCCTTAGTGACCTCTTTAAGTTCTACATCAACCATTACACGCGATCCTGCTGCGCTCATATATCTTTATTTTCTCCAACTCCCTGCATACCACATCCTTCCCCAAACATGTCCGCATGTAACTTACCGCTGGTGGCCCAATTCTGCCGGTCGAGTTCTTCTATAAGCACGTTCACCCATTCAGGCTTTACATCGAGTGTCGATACGACCGCATCCGTAATCGCACGGGCCAGTTTGCGCTTTGTCTCGATGTTTCGCCCTTTTGCGATCTTTATCGTTACAATCGGCATAGCTCAGGCTTCCTGCTCGGCGATAAACTTTTCTATTGTCGCCTGATCTTTAATCCCGGTCGTTGCCCCAAGAGCAGTAACACAGAACGCACCAGTCGCGTTTCCAAACTTGCCGGTGCGCTCGAGGTCCCATCCGTTCGCCAGACCCGCAAGGAACCCCGCCGCGAATGCATCGCCCGCGCCATTTGCGTCGACCGCATTCACTCTATATATCGGAATGCGCAGTTCCGCATCTGCGCTCTTTATATAGCATCCCTCGCTGCCCATCTTGAGAGCGACGGTCCCTACTCCCTTGTCCATCAATACTTTTGCCACATCTGCAGGGTCTTGTTTGCCTGTGACCATGCGCGCCTCTTCTATACTCGGCACAGCATAATCGATGTATTCCAAACAAGGCTCAAGCAGACTCATCCACTGGCCCTTGGAATCCCACGCGGTGTCAAGAGCGGTCGTGACCCCTAGCTGCTTGGCTTTTTTGAGCACATTAGCAGTGGGCCGGCCGTCGAAACCGGGCATCAGGAACGATCCCGCCACATGCAATATTCTGGAGTTCTTCACCACATCCCAGTTCACATCGTCTTCAGAAAGGGTGGCGTTGGCGCCTATGTAATGTATGAAACTGCGCTCGCCGTCGCCGTGGACCATAACCATGGTCGCTGATGTGGCGACGCTATCATCCCGGACCACGCCACTCGCGTCCACACCGCTGCCTGTTAGAGAACTCACCATAAAATCACCGAAGCCGTCGCTGCCGACTTTGCCGATAACAGCAGTCTTGATGCCTATCTTGGCCAAACCGACGCCGGTATTGTTCGCGCAGCCGCCGCCGTGAAGCTCCATGCGGTCTACCAGGGTCAGCTTTCCTCTCTCGGGAAGGTGCTCCACCGGCTTGCCCACAACGTCTGCTACCAATATGCCCAAACAAGTTACATCAAACATAAACAAACCCTCTTCGGGAATTCTGAATTCTGAGTCATCTGCTGTCCAAACTCAGAATTCACGCGTGATGCGGATTAAACCTATCATTTTAGTCCCCGTAGGGGGACTTTGTGTAGTTGTTGCCGCGGTTTTAACCGCCCAGCGACTAAAGTCACGGCCACAAAAACACGAAGTCGGCCTGCGCCGACTGAAAAATGGCGCTATTTACACTTAATCTAATCCGCATCAGGCGTCAGAATTCAGAATTTGTAATTATCCTCCACGATTTCCGGTTCCTCTTCAACAATGCCGTACTTGACAAAGAGTTCGCGCAAGGCATGGGTGATGAGGAACGCGGAGGCTCCCAAAAACAGGAACGCGATCCCAATAAACATGGGGACTACGCAGAGCACTGCAAAGGCGATTATAACAAGAAAGAGACTTACTGTAAAGCCGGGATTATCGGCCATCAGCAGGAATGACTTGCGCAGAATCACTTTTATACTCGTATTCGACTCCAACAAAAACTGGGAAGAAAGCAGCGGCAGGTGGTAGATCATCATATTCAGCCAGGTTATGGTGGCGTATCCGATCAAAATTGCAGGCACGGCAAATATCATATTGCGTTTGCTGCCGATCATTATAAAGAAGAAAACAAAGTCGACTACCAGAATAGCGGTCACGAGAGTATCAATCACACACATCTTTAGTGCTGGTTTGATTAGCCTGCGGATTCCGGCCAGGGTATCCAGCAAAACAGGGTGCTCTCGATAAACGACCATACCAGCGAAATAATACACACCCACCGCACACAAATAAGCTACAAAAAGGGCAGGCAGTATTGATAATGCCTTTACTATATTCAGCGCGTTTGGGGAACGCCAGATGAATGACATAAGACCTGCGACCAAAGCCACAAGCATAAAGGTTATAAACGTTACAAGCACCACATAGCCCAGGTGATCGTATGCATCAATAAAGCCTTTGCGAATCGCTCTGGACAGGCTCGGGCGCATAGGTACACTGTTGTCATTATTCATACAAGTATTATACAGTATGAGGACAGACTCGGGAATGTGATTTCACCGATGAACCTTTATCAAGTGCGCGGTGTCTTGAGTTATGGAGGGCGTTTTGATGCGATCCGACAGGGATCTTCTGCAGGCGATACAAGGACAAGACACAGATGCGTTCGAGACTTTTTTCGAGCGTCATCGTGAGCGCATTCGGCTTCACATTGGAAGAATCCTTCGCAATCCCGATGCGACAGAGGATATCCTGCAAGAGACATTCCTGAGAGTGTGGATGCATGCAGACCAGTGGGACCAGACTGGCGTGTGCATTTCATGGCTGCTTAGAATCGCCACAAACCAAGCGCTTAATCACCTGCGATCACTGAGACGAAAAAGAGAAGTGCCGCTGGAAGGACGATTCTCGACCGACGAGCAAGAGGGTCCTTCGGTCCCAGAGTGGATGGTGGATGAAGCAACGATTGGACCTGAAGAGGCTTTGGAGATTGCAGAGCGGCTGGCAATGGCCAGACAGTTGGTCGATGATCTACCAGAAGAAAAGCGCGAAGTGATCCGGCTTGTGCACGAGTCGGATATGGGAATCAGTGAGGCAGCCGAGACTCTAGGCATACCCGAAGGAACGATCAAATCACGCCTTCATAATGCACGCAAACGTCTTGCCCTGCAATGGGACAAGATCTGCTCCGAATGGGAGGAACTCTGATGCAAAGTTCATACACAGCACCGTGGCATAAGGCGTCCTATGAGCGCTTTGTAAGTCAAAAACTGCCGGAACTGCTTGCTGCAAAGCTACCCCTGGCCGGATACATTACCGAGCATGTAGATGACTACACCTGCCGGGTAACGGTCTCAATAGCAGCCGACAATGAGTTTGATGTGATATATGACATACTCAGCCCGAATAGCGAGGGCGTCTTTATGGTTGATGGTAAGCCCCGAGTGGTGGTGCCGGTTGCAACATCCGCTCACCTGGACAGAGCCGAGGTAAAATGCGTCGGCGAGCAGCTATACGATTACATAGAGGAGCGTATTGGCGAAGCCGGACACGATACGCCTCCGCCGGATGAGGATTTCATACGCACTATACTGCCTCTGGATATCTGGGTCCGCAGTCTTATAACATCTGCAGATGGTGACTGCGATCACTGGGCGACAGGTCAAGCCCAAGATACCACAAACCGGCTCGCAGCTATAACCCATCTAAGGCGCATTATCATTAAGGACATTGAGGATGTCGTCACGCCGAGTCAGTTTGGACGAGTCTGCCCATTTGAGACTCCCGAAGGTCCCAACATCGGCCATGTCTTCAGTATAGCGCTGGGAGCACATATCGAGAACGGAAAAATCGAAGTGTTCGACGATAGCCCAAGTGCTATGCTGCAACTCACGGCATCCACAGTCCCGCTGCTTGAACACAACAATCCGGTCCACCAGTTGATGGGAGCCAACATGATGCGGCAGTGGATTCCACCAATCAACCCGGAGCCGGCCATCGTGCGCACCGACAATGAGCCTGATGTGCCCGATTTCTGGTGCGGCTATAACCTGCTCACTGCATTTGTGTTTTGGGGACCCGAAACATATGAAGACAGCATCATAATCAGCGAGTCAGCCTCTCGAAGAATGCACTACGATATACCTGTCGAGATTGGGGACAAGTTCAGCAACCGACACGGCGCGAAAGGTGTGATCGGCAAAATTTTGCCGGATGACGAGATGCCGCATATGCCTGACGGCACGCCTGTCGAGCTGGTCTTCAGCTTCTGCGGGATCGACAAACGCCTCAATTTCGGGCAGATCCGAGAGGCTCTTCTCGGCAGGATCGCGCACGCTGAAGGCAAGTGCGCTGTTGCGCCGCCATTTAATGGACCGTCTGAAGTAGAGCTGAAAGAGCGCCTTGCAAAAGCAGGGCTGCCTGATGACGGCATGGAAACCCTCACCATGGGCAAGGATGGGGATAGACTTTCGCGGCGCAGCACTGTGGGATGGGTCTACTGGGGTCGGACCGTTCATATTTCTGCGCACAAGATTCATTATGCAGTCAGTCCGGGCGAGCCACTCAACCTGCAGGGCGAATATGAATATTACGCCATGCGGGATGTCGGAGCATATGCAAACATCGCTGAGACATATAACTTGCGGTCTGTGGAGCGCGAAGACAGCTACACGCTAGCAAAACGGGTAGCAGAGCATGCTGTCGAATTGCCCGGGCCGACCACTCCTATGTTCGACAGGCTCAAGAAACATCTAAATGCGATCGGTATCAGCGCTGAGTTCACAGGCGACAGTGTTGAGTTCAAGAAAACTGGCGTCGAGGGTGACAAGCTCAAACTCGCATGCGCAGTCAGGCACCCATGGTCGGCTGGGCATGAACTGACTGAAGTCGGTGTTACAGATATCGCTGAGTATAAAGCACTCGCCGATATCAATGACAGAATGAAGCGCTTGCTGGCAACCAAGGCTCCCGAAAGCCTCAAAATTAAGCTGAAAGCTGATTTGGAGACTGCTATAGATGACTATTTCGACGCGCTCATATCTCACAAGCAGGTGAACTTTTTCAACCAGGTGCTTTTCAGCGGCAGAACAGTCCTGTCGCCTTCTTCCAACCTGAGTGCTGATCAGGTCGGAATCCCAGATGAAATGTCTCGGGCACTCTTCGGACCTATTGTAGAGCAAAAAACCGGCAAGCCTTTTGATAGCCTGCAAGAAAACGAGGCGATACAAACACTGGACAAGATCATGGCGGATTCATGGATTATCCTGAATCGAGCCCCAACGTTCATGCCAACCTGTCTGCTTGCTTTTCACCCCGTCCGTGTGCCGGGCAGATCGATCCGGCTGCATCAAATCGCATGCATGCTATTAAACAGTGACTTTGACGGCGATCAGGCTGCTGTCTTTCTTCCGCTTACGAATGAAGCTCAGCATGAGGCAGGCAAACTGATGTCCATATCTGGTCACTTGAGACGTGATCACTCTTTGATAAGATGGATCAGCCCTGCTAATGAAGCCATGTGGGGACTTGCCCAGCTCAGCCGGAGTGCAGAGGGTTTGGTCAAGATCGAAACAATTATCGGAGATGAAATAGACTGCACCCAAGGCTTCCTAACAAGAGAAAAGCTGATAAGTGCGCTCAGTAATCTACTCGAGCGCGACGGAGTAGATGCCGCTATATCGGCCTCCCAGCAGCTTATGCAACTGGGATTTGAAATGTGCAAGTTATCTGGAGCATCGCTGAGCCCATTTGCAGGAGCTAGTATGGAAAGAGAGTCGGGTGTGGATGAGATGAATGAAATTATCGAGTCTGGCACCGACTTCGACTCAAGCGATATAGGCCCTCAGCTTCTCTCGGCAAAAAGCGGTGCACGCAGTTCAGCAGAAAGCATCCGAAAGCTCATAGGACCCTACGGTCCGGCAATAGATGCCGCGGGCAGCGATGTTTATATTTCAGGCGGGTTCAGAGACGGTCTGAAATCGGATGAGATCTGCGCACTTGCCGTTGACATGCGGCGAAGACTGGCGCATATTTCTACACAGCCGCTATATATGGCTTACGGCGCACGCGAGTATAGTTCCGCCCAGGGCTATGGCGTTATTGTGCGGGCAATGCGGTCCGAAAAGCCGGGCGTGGTCTTTGCAAATGCAGCCGCCCACAACGAGACTGACCCGCTGGTAGATATAGACAGCAAGCTTTTTATCGGACTTCAAACCCGATAGGTATACTCCGGCCCCGCGTACCCTCGCGCGGGGCAAGCATTCCCCTACCCTCTGCATCTTCTCATTCGATTTTCATAGCAGGTATTGACTGCATGCCGGTCTTGCAATATAATTTTGGGGTATAAAGTGGTAGATAGTGGTATAATAGGGTATACTGATACCAAGGGAGCCTTGAAATGCCTGGAAAAGTGGGGGCAGTGGAGACAGTTCGGGAAATTTGCGTTGATCCCAAACCAAATGGGATGAGGGCTGTGTATCTGGTTGAGACACGCTCCAACAATGAAGAGCGTGAGATCGACAGACTCTTTTCAGAGTTGGAACCCGAGCTTATGATCAGGCAGCTCTCAAAGGGCAGGCTCGCGAGCTATGTTGTGCAGGCGCATGAATGTAATGAAAGCATGCTCGATGAGATCGAAGATATCTTAAAAGAGAATTATGCGTTTGTGGTCACGCAGAGATCGTTTGATGAACTCAGTTGCCGAATCATAAAAGAGCTTGCTGAGCACACGGGAAGCAAACTGCTTGCCGTCCCAAAATGCAACATCTGCGGTAAGGTGGAACCATTTCCTACAATAGTCGTGAACTTCTCCGATGACGATGGCTCCGTGCTCTTATCCAGAAGCTACTGTGCGAGCTGCACAGCCGAGGCCTCCGCAACCGGCAATAAAGCCAGTAATAAAGAGTTTATAAAGTCGCTGTTGTCCGCCGATAAGCGTGATTTCAGGATGATAGAACATGCCCAACTGGTGAGACGACCATCGCGCAAACAACCAATACGCTATCGCGTATTCAACATTTAGCATTTCATATTTCTTATTGTATATTTGGGGCTACATTTGTTTTCAGGTGCATATGAGCATACGGTCGATGACAAGGGTCGAACTGTCATTCCCGCGCGCTTCCGGCAAAAGCTGGGGGAGCGCTTTGTAATGACAAGAGGTCTGCACGGCTGTTTGTGGGTGTTTCCTGAGCACACATGGACTCAGGTCCAGCAAAAACTTATGCCCAAGTCCTTTTTGGACGATCGCGGCGTCAAACTCGAAAGATATTTTCTGGGCGCGGCAAGCGAATGTGTGCCGGACAAACAGGGACGTGTGGCGATATCGTCGATTCTGATGAACCATGCAGGCATTAAAAACGGTGATACGGTTTGGGTAGTCGGGCTGACCGACAAAGTCGAGATATGGGGCAAGTCTAGATGGGACGAGTTCAATGCCAGCCTGACTGATGATGTTATCGCGGAACTGGGCAGGGAAGCCGAAACCCCGTGATATCCGCGCCAAGCAGCAATACGAAACAGCCGGTGGCAGGATGCCCCGGCTGTTTTTCCTATCTACTTACTTTGGATTAGTGTTATATTACCAGTCACAACACTTGCATCAAGACTCAGCGTAACATCCGATTTGCCATATGCCTCATTTATATAATAGCCGTTCTGCTTAATCAGCCCGCCGGTATCAACATTGCCGGTTACCTTTGACACACTCACGCGCACACCAATATCTCGTGGCAGTCGAATACTAACGCCACCTGTTACAACACTTATCGAACCCTGCATATTATGCTGCCATTTGCCAGACATATCAGCGTCAATACTCCCAGTTACACAGTTCAAATCGAGATTAGCAACATTCGGATGATCGCAAAGCCTCACATTCGCATTACCAGTAACCTGATTCAACTCAAAAGATGACAAGCATAAGCCACCCAGGTCAATCTCCCCACTTCCGGTTGTAAGGTTCACTTCCAAATCAAGCGGAAAGCCATTCTTGAGTCCGATATCCCATTCGTTTTTTGCTTTGCCCTTGACCCGGCCATCTGTCTTAGGCTCCGTTACTGAGAGTTTCCCTACTCCGTCCTTCACTTCATAGCTAACTGCCGGTTTCCACTCGGGCACATTGTAAGTAAACACAGCATCCATAAGATTCGCTGCGCCGCCATGCAGTTTCAAACTGCCTGTCTCAAGGCTGAGACTTATATCGGCTGATTTAGCCTGTCCAACCTCGACCGATTGCTTCTCAGTTTTCATCTCTCCCGTTTTAAGAACCGTCGACTGCCCTGCCCCAGCTATAAGAAAAACAGCCGCAGCCAAAAGTGCAATAACTGCCTTACAGGTCTTTGATTTCATAAATTATCCTCTATCTGTTGGCTATAAATGCATGACGAGTATTAAAGGCTGCTTGTTTAGAGATATTCATTTTATTTCAAAGAACAATATGCCGCTATTGCAGCTACAGGGTCAGGGTCGTCGAGCCAGTAATCGGGGAACATGCCCATGCCCTCGATGTCCGGCCTTACAAACCGACGACTTCAGGGATTGCTCATCTCAAACTTCGCGTTGTAATGACCTTCCTTGAGCAGCTTGTCACCCTTAAAGATGTGATACGAACACGGCCCGTGAAAACAACCGTTAATGCCGACCAGCGATGAATTTGACCCTCCGGCATATATTTCACATTTGCCGTCACCATAGGGGTTCTTTCCTATGAGGATTATTCTCAGACCGCTGACCGGTTCATTTACACCGTTCCAGTTCAGTATCCCATCATTTATTTGTATATTCAAGGGCTGGGTTGCAGCATTAAACAGTCTGGATCCTATGGTTGTATACAGAATAAAATCCCCTTTGAGCTTTTCCTTGAGAGTTGCCTCGTCCAGCTTAGTCGCATCAATCATCTCCAGGCTGCCGAAGAATCTGTCATGTACTTTCTTGACATAGCTGACAGCATCATCTCGAGAAGCATTATCAGGAAGATCATAGACAAGAATCCCGGCACTCTTATACATATCGTTGAGAATCAGATCACCACCGCCGACAGCATCTTTTACAGAAGCCTGTGAAAAACCGTCAAACACTTTCAGCAGTTCCGGGAAGAACGAATCGAGAGTAGGGTATTTTGTCCTGTTTGCTTCGTATTGCTCAAGTTTATTCGCCAGAGCCTTGGTAAACACAAAACCATTTCCCGTATGACCCCGCAGTTCTCTGTCTCCCGCGTCCTTGCCGTCACAGCGATAGGCTAATCTGGTTGTCATAGCACGCAGCACGCTCTCATAAACGACTGTGCTCCATTGGCCGTAAGCCTGGCTTTTCATCTTCTCCTCCATAGGGCGAAACAGGTCCGAATGCTTCTCCCACAGGCTTTGATATTTATTAGCTAGGGGATTGGTGAATGAGTGGCCGAACTCATGCCACTGCAGATTATGAAAGTACTCGGTAGAACCGAATTGCGGAATGCCGTCTTTCTCCTGCCATGACCCCATGATGCAATATACTTCTTTGCAGCCCTTCTTTCGCTCGACCTGAGGCCCAAAACTTCCGCCGCCCAAAAGCGGTGAAATTACTACTGTATAACTTGCTTTCTTCTCTCCGGTATATTGCTCCAGTTGCTCTATAACGTTCTCATCCTTGACATTTTTTATCGTTTCACCGGTGATCTGTTCATAGAATGGGATGTGACTCTTGTAAAACTCAGGAAAGCCGGATTCCACCGCAAATGATCTCAATGCCTTTGCGAAAGCAACCATCTGTTCCTTGCCCCCGGCACGATGAACGTCCATCGGATCATCTTTGTATATTACATTGTTAAGAGTCAGATCTGTATTTTGATATAACACGGCATGCGGCGGAGCATCATAAGCAAAACCATTCTTGGCCATCTGATTAAACATTTCCATCACGGGATGACTCTTATATTTGGAAAACCAGTTGTTAACATCCTTTCGGTATGTGTGGTTCAGACGGGTTACCAGAGCAGGATTTGCTATTTCTTTGTAATCACTCAAGTACTGCACAATAGACAGCAGCTCGATCCGCGGGTCCACAGATATTGACAGCGAGTTTTTCTGGGCTGACACCGGTTTCAACGAAATCGGCAAATCTTTGCGGGGTGTTGCCGGCGTACCGGCAAATGCTGCACACACGGACACACACAACATTAACGCAATCAGCACAAATACAAAGCGCTTTCCTATCATTTTCCCTCCATCTGCTGAGATAATATATTCACGTCTTTGCAGATCTCTCTATAAAAACATGACGTTTCAAGATGGCATTATGATTAGGAAGGAAACACTTTTTTTATCGGAGCTGATGCGGGCTAAAGCTGCGTCTTTTTGCAATAGTCCTTTTCGCTCTTAATATGATGATAGACATACAGAGCGATAAGGATCACTATGACAGCCAGAATTGCAGTGTCTGCTTTGTGGAAGTAGGGTTTGAGCTTGGTATCCCACTGAGGCCCGAGGGCCTTGCCTACCCAGGCTAGAGCGATGCACCATGGAAGTGAGCCGAGGAATGTGTAGAGGATAAACCGCCAGAATTTCATGCCCGATATCCCGGCAGGAAATGAAATAAATGTGCGCACAACAGGCATCAGGCGGCTGAAGAAGATAGCTGCGTCGCCGTATCGGCCAAACCATGCGTCGGCTTTATCGAGGTCTTTGTGACGGACGAGTATATAGCGGCCATACTTCTCGATAAACGGTCTGCCGCCGAACTTACCGGCCCAGTATGCGATCATCGAACCCAGCACACATCCGAGCGCACCGGCCATTCCCATGCCCCAAATACTGAACCGCGACGGGTCTTTGTAGACAAGATATCCGCCGAAGGGCATTATAACCTCGCTGGGTAGAGGAATACAGGCGCTCTCGATACCCATCATTATCATAATGCCGTAGTAACCCAGAGCTTCGATATTTGTGGTTGTCCAGTATGTGACCGCGTGGAGTATTGACTGCAAGAAATGCCCCCGTAAAGTTGATTGATAAATTATACCATTTCTTCTTGTGTATATCGACGCTTGGGTATAACATGATGACAGCTCTCTAATGAGCCGCGCTCCCTATGCTCTACACCGCGGAGACTATCCGCGAGTGGATATCCAAGGTTTTTCGGGTCAAAACAGTGTGGTTTCCTTCGCAGTGCACATGGGGATAGTTTGAGCGAGTGATCGTATCTCGCGAAGGGAGACCGCAAAGTTGTCAAAAATAAAAAAAGTCACGTTTGTCGAGCCAAAGCCGCCGGGCTATCATGTCTACTCGGGCATAGCGCTGCCGAGGCTTGGCCTGCCTCTGATGGGTGCAATGCTCAAAAACAAAGGCATTGACGTGTCCATATACTGCCAGGACATTCAGGATGTGGACTACACCGATCTGCTCACATCGGACATGATTGGCATATCCACTACCACATCCACTGCCCCCGAAGGCTACAAAATTGCCCAGTTGGCGAAAGAGGCCGGAATTCCGGTTGTCGTCGGCGGTTCGCATGTGACTTTCCTCGCCGAGGAAGCCCTGCAGCACGCCGACTACTGCGTCAGGGGCGAGGGCGAGTATGCGATGATCGAGCTTGTAGACGCTCTCGATAACGGCTCTGGCTTGGCATCCGTGGCAGGTCTGTCATATAAAGTAGGCAATGAGATCAGGCATAACCCGGCAAGGCCGCTTGTCAGCGACCTGGACGCGCTGCCATTCCCGGACCTCTCGCTCATTAAAGGACATGAGAAGATTAGGATTACCCCGATTGCGACCTCGCGCGGGTGTCCGTTCGACTGCAGTTTCTGCTCAGTCACCAAGATGTTCGGCAGAGGATATCGCGAACGCAGCATCGCAAGTGTAGTCGAAGAGATAGAGCAGCTTGGACCCAAAAGCGTATTTTACTATGACGACAACTTTACAGCAGACCGCGAGCGCACGAAGGTGCTCCTCGACACCCTGCTCTCTAAAGGAATCACGCCGAAATGGACTGCTCAGGCGCGTGTAGACGTAGTCAAAGACAAAGAACTGCTCAAGCTGATGAAGCGCTCGAACTGCAGTATGCTCTACATAGGTTTCGAGTCCGTAAACCCTGCCACACTTAAAGAATACAATAAGCGGCAATCGGTTGAAGAGATTGCCGAGTCGATACGAATCCTGCACGAATATGGAATTATGACGCATGGGATGTTTGTCTTCGGAGCCGAAAATGATGACGCCCAGAGTCTGCGGGAAACACTTAAATTTGCTCTGAAGAACAATATAGATACAACTCAGTTTCTGATCCTCACTCCCCTGCCCGGCACACCGTATTATGACAAAATGGTAAGCGAAGACCGGCTGCTCACGCGAGAATGGCAGCTCTATGACGGCCAGCATGTTGTCTATCAACCCGTAAAAATGAGCCCTTACGAACTCCAAAAAGAAACGTTCAAAGTCATGAAGCGCTTTTACAGTCTGCGAGAGTGTGTTAAAATGCTCTGTGGATTGGAAACGCTCAAGTTTACTTTCAAGATCAACTTGAGCATACTCAGCGGAAAATGGGACTGGGCCAAAAAGCAGATCTATAACCGCGCGTGGAAGTGTTTCTACCGCGCATATGGGCACAAGCTGATCCGCCGCTGGGAAGCTGCCAATAAAGATTTTGGGGAAAGGGTTAAGGCGCTGGCTGAAAGGGCGCGCGCGCTGCGCGCGGCGAAGATGACCTCGCCAAAAAAGTTGATTGATGTCTACCAGGCTAAACAAGATAAAGGCTGATTTCGATAGATTGTTCTGTTCTTCACCCATGACGATTGTAAAGGCTCCGGGCAGGGTCGATCTGATGGGAATTCATACCGACTATAACGGCGGGTTCGTGCTGCCTGTGGCGGTAAACCTAGATGTGATCGCAGCCGGGCGGCTTCGGGATGACAGGACAGTTTCAGTATACTCTCAGAACTTTGAAGCCAAGTCGGAGTTTTCACTCGATGACATTACCCATGATGATGTAAATACGTGGAGCAACTACGTGCGAGGGGTTGTACTCTTTCTTCAGGAAGCGGGAATTGAGCTGCGTGGCGCGAATATCGTTATGCACGGCAACGTCCCGATAGGCTCGGGGATGTCCAGTTCGGCTGCTATTGAGATGGCGACCGGGTTTCTGTTCCAAAGCCTGCTCGGGTTCGAGTTAGGCGGGCCGGAGATGGCCCTGATCGGACAGAAAGCTGAAAACAAGTTCGTCGGCGTCAACACCGGCATTATGGACCAGTTCATCTCACGGCTTGGCAAAAAAGACCATGCGCTCTTTATCGACTGCCGCACTCTGGAATATGATCAGTTTCCATTGGATACGTCCAGGGTAAAGATAGTGGTCTGCGACACTATGAAGCGCCGCGGCCTGGTCGACAGTGAGTATGACCTGCGGCGGAGTCAGTGCGAAGAAGCGGCAAAACTCTTCGCACAGTGGGTTCCAAATGTGACTCAGCTAAGAGATGTGACATCCGCCGATTTCCAGGCGCATAAGGACAAGCTGCCGGAAGTGGTCAGAAAGCGCGCTGAGCATGTAATATACGAAAACGAGCGCGTATTGGAAAGCCGCATTGTGCTTGAGAAAGGTGATTTCGAGGGGTTCGGCAAGCTGATGAACGCATCGCACGACTCTGCCCGCGACCTGTATGAAGTGAGCTGCGCAGAGCTGGACGCAATGGCCGAAGTCTGCCGCAGCGCGCCCGGCTCGCTGTGCAACAGAATGGCAGGCGCCGGGTTCGGCGGATGCTCGGTGAGCCTGGTAAAAGATGAATTTGTGGAACAATTTACATCGGTTGTAGCCGTAGAATATGAAAAGAAGACAGCTCTCGCTCCGAACCTCTATATATGTACCGCAGAGGACGGTGCGAGCGTAATAGAGTAGAGGTGACTAGATTTGAAATGCAAAAAATGCGGCGCCGAACTGCATGAAGACCAGAAGGTATGCATCGCCTGCGGTACACGCACGATCCGCGGCGACAACTATGACTATGACAGCCAGGTAGCATGGCGACCGTCAAGAAACATGATCATCGCAGCGGCAGGCGTAGTTGTTCTTATAGTTGTTGCAATGATTTTACACTCTATGCGCACCGTTCCGCCCAAGGATGTTGCGCAGGAATGGTTTTCGGCTATGAGCCAGCGAAAGGTCAAGGAAGCGCGCAAGCTGTCGACACCGCATGTTGAAGAAGACCTTCAGTCGCGAGGCATGGACATGATGGCAATATCGGATGAATATTACAGCGAGATCGCATCCGACGGCGGCTCATTCGAAATCAGCGGCCCCAAACCCGCTGGCAAAAATAAGCTTAGTTTCGACGTTTCCATAACATATAACGACGGCGAACCGACGCGCGGCTACTGTCTCGAAATGGTCAAAGTCGGACGACAATGGCGCGTGGATAAGGTATTGTAATATCGCAAGGGCTTAATGGTTTCTATTATCGACATACCAATAATGGCCATTAGCCTGCCAATTATTGATATATTTCTTATCGTACCACTTTGCGTGGCCGTCACAAAAGATGAAAATCGCTCCTCCGTTGTGCCTGAAATCCGGAGGGACCCAAAAGTCACCGGCAGTCGTTGCCTTGATAACATCGCAGAAAGCATTTCTGCCTGTATAGCCGGGAAATAGTGATGCAATATCTGGATCATCACTTTTCTTGCTGTCACCAAACGCAATATGCCTGGCTGGCGCCGTCAGGTCTGACATACGGTAAGGATCAGGAGAAGACATGTTGCTGTTCCTGCCGCGGCCAACACCATTTGCTCTGCCGCCTCCACCGTCGCTGGTGTTATAGCCCCAACCTCCGGTCATCCTGTCTGCATCTGAGTTGTATCCTATGACAGTACTTCCGGTGAATCGCCTGTTGGGAACAGACGGGCAGGTAAACACATCCAGGCTCTTAGTGCAATCTTTTAGAGCATGCGCCCATGTAAGCGTGCTTTGGCCTGGTATGAAAACCCAGCAAAGTGGAAACTTACCGTCATGGTCATCCATATAGATATTCAAGGCCATTCCGAGCTGCCCACCATGCTTAAGACAAGTTGTCTGCCTTGCACTGTCTTTTGCGCTGACAAAGACAGGAAACAATATCGCTGCCAGTATGGCAATAATTGCTATAACAACCAGCAGTTCGATTAATGTAAACCCTCTTTTTCCCATTGCAACCACCTTATTAATACATCCACACAAATTACAAATATTATGTGCTGTGTATTTTGCTACAGCAGTGTTGGTATTGTCATTATGCATTGGCAATGGCAGTTTGTCAAGGAGTTGTGAGAAGAATATCTAAGAACGTTTGCAGCGCGAAACAAATTTTGCCAGCAGATCGTCGATATGCTCTCTTGCTTTAGCTTTGGCAAGTTCCGCGTCACCTGCAACGATGGCTTCCACAAGCCCATCATGAATATTGGAACGACTTATATCAGGAGTGAGCCAGCAAATATTACGTATGGTATTTGTTATGACGCGGGAGTTGTTTAGCATTCGAGCAAGCAGCTTTACACCTGAGCATTCAACTATTAAAGAGTGCAGGGCGGCATCAGCTTCCAGACAACCGGCAACATCGTTTGTGGCGGAGTATTCGCTGTACTTGTGTGCTAAATCAGTGAGCTTTGCGCGTTGCTTTTCGCTTGCTCGCTTGGCACAATACTGCACAGCCATTTGCTCCAGATGTGAACGGATAATTATTGCGCATTCCATCTCTTCGTAAGTCCAATCCACCACCTGAGCGCCTTGGTTGGGCGCGGATACCACCAAACCATCACGTTCAAGCCTGCTTATTGCCAAGATTATGGGGATATTGCTCGTATCCAGCCGTTTAGCCAGATCGCGGTGTATAAGCCTCACTCCAGGCTTAAGCTCGCCGGATTCTATCATGCCGCGCAGTCTGAGATAGGCGTATTCCGAGGTTGTCTGTTTGTTTTCGATAGTGTGTTGCGCTATACTCATTATAAATTTCCACCGTTGCTAATGTATTATCCTATGTATTATTGCTGCAATCTCGCGACTTGTCAAGCATATAACCAACAACGATAGTGTTATATTATGTTTGATTAGTGTGCGACCTAGTTAATTTGCACAATTGCCCTGATGACACCGTCTGATTTTGCGATTGCCGCATCCATCGCTTGGGCGGTTTTTTCAAGGGGAAAATGGTGCCGACCATAGCAAGTCACATTCATTTTTCCACTGGATATCAGATCGATTGACCTCTCGGCGGTGAGATTACTGCGACGGACAAAAATTACGGAAAGCTGTTTGCGCCTGGCATTGGAAGCCTCAAATGAATACGCATCCTCGTCCGGTATGCCGACTACAACTATCTTTCCCAGCGGATGGACCACATTGCCTGCGTCAACAAGCGTCTCCGGCACGCCTGCGCACTCAAAGGCAATGTCTACGCCCCTGCTGCCGGTCAGACCAGCAAGCTCTTTCTCTACATCCTGTGAATGTGGGTCAAGAGCAGCATCAGCGCCCAGCTCAATCGCAAGCTCTCGCCTTGCCGGCACCGGGTCGGTCACAATTATTCTTCCTACTCCGGCAACCTTCGCCGCTTGCAGCACTGATAGGCCTATCGCCCCCACACCAAATATTGCAATCGTATCACCCGCTGAGATCGATGCAAGATCAACCGCATATACACCAACAGCCAAAGGCTCTACCATAGCTGCCTCGTCAAAAGAAATCAAATCAGGGACCTTTAGAGCCAGCTCCGCGGGCCAGGTTATGTAATCGCGCAGGCATCCGTCTACCGGCGGGGTTCCAAAGAACTGAACTCCACGGCAGACATTAAAGTGGCCTGACTTGCAGTATTCGCACTGACCGCAAGGCTTTGCTGGTTCGATGGCGACCCTGTCTCCGACTTTCAGAGATTCGACTCCCTCTCCAAGCGCTGTAATGACGCCCGAGGCTTCATGCCCCATCACTATGGGATCGGTTATGGTTGTGGTGCCGATCCTCGCCTCACGATAATAATGCAGGTCAGATGCGCAAATTCCGACTGATTTGATCTGTATCTGCACTTCCCCCTGCCCGGGCTGTGGTTTGGGTTCATCGTGCAATCTAAGGTCTTTCGGGCCGTGAAGTCTAAGAGAACGCATAACAACTATTCCTTTCAAGCATCAAGCGACGTATGGGCGCGATTGCAGCCGAAACCGTGAGCAGGCGCAGGCCTGAATTCGCATTAGGCATCAGTCTAACTCTTATTATACTCGCCCATTACCTTCAGAGTCACCATCGGGTCATCTGATGCAAATGACTCCACGCCGAGGTCCATCAATTTGTGGTATGCTTCAGGGTTGTCCGAGCCTATCACCAGGACTTGAAAAAGAATGCCTTTGGGCTTTATCTCCAGTTTGACCTCACGCAGAAACTTGCATGAGGGAGCAAACGGCTCCACCGCCTTAAGGTCAAGCACATTGACATGTATCTGGAGCTGGGTAATATCGGCGAAATCCGCCTTTTGAAACTCAGCCATGCGCTGCCGCAGTTGAGTCTCGTCTCCGCCGTTCCACAGGAGCGTCTGGGATTTTGGAAGCAGTCTTTTCCATTCGCGGATCTCATTATAGTGAGATGAAGCCAGGATCACCTGCTCGTCCACGCCTCTTTCCCGAGCGAGAGCTGCAAGCTTATCCAGCGGAACTTTCTTAACATCCAGATACAGCAAGCGCTCTTTATGACCTTTCATCCGGTCCAGCACATCGCTTATGCGTGGTATGCGCTCCCCCTTGTATTGTTCACCCTTATATGAGCCCACATCAAGTTTTGAGACCACATCCCAAGGCAGGTCATTGACGCTCTTGGGTCGAATCGCCGGGTCTGCAGATGGGGCAAGCCTTTCAAGGTTATTGTCGTGAAACGCCACGATGACCCCGTCGCTTGTGGACCGCACATCGGCTTCAGGTATGGTGCCTATTTTCCAGGCAAGCTCAAACGATTGAAGTGTGTTTTCAGGAGCGAGATTGCCCGCTCCCCGGTGTGACTGAATGATATACGAGGATTTACCGGCGCAACTATCTGACGCCTGTGATTGGGCGGCTAAGCATAGTGTTGCAGTGAGAATGCACAGCGTGCAAGTAATGAGAGTAATGTCTGTCATTGCGTGCTCCTAAAAAAAGTTTCCTACCTCAGATGCATTTTGTAGCATGTTCTACAGCATGCTCAGTCAATCCTCCCATAGCCGTTTACGCAATAAGCAGAGGTCGAAAATTTGTGTGGTCTACAGCCGCCAGATGATACTGAATCCCGCCTATATCACCTTCCAGGAATGCGCCTGAGTGGATGTGACCGTAGACCAGTATGTCCACTTGATGATCTTGCAGGACCTGTACGAAAGTGTTGGGTTTGAGGTCTGCATCGAACGGAGGATAATGGAGCATTACGATCTTTTTGGTGACATTGTCCGGGATTTCGCCGAGCCCGCGTTTCAGATAAGCCAGTTCGCGGTCCATTACACGCTGATCGCCGGCTTCGATGCCGGTTTGCCCTTCTTCGATCCTCCAGCCGCGAGTTCCGGTTATGCCGATGTCGCCGATTATAATTCCTCTTCCCATAAGGAGTGTGATGGATTCAGGCAGAATCTTTTGAATTCGGTTGGTCGACTCGCGCCGCCACCAGTAATCGTGGTTTCCGCGGATAAGTATTTTTTTGCCGGGACGCCCGGCAATATATTCGATATCGGGAGCCGCTTCTTCGAACTTCAGCGCCCATGACAGGTCCCCCGCCAGCAGCACAGTATCGTCATCGCTCACCATTTTGTCCCAGTTATCCGCGATTTTGGCTGCGTGGTCCTTCCATGCATCCCCAAATACGTCCATGGGCTTTTCTTTGCCCAAAGACAGATGCAGATCGGATATCGCAAAGATAGACATGCCTATTCGTGTTTGGCCTTCGGCCTGCGGACTGCGCGAACAATCATTACAATCAGCACGAGGGCAAACAGGCTTACCAACGCCCTGAAAATCCCGCTTGACCAATCGCTGCGCGCCTGCGGCGCCCAGTCATTGACTAGGAAATTAAACCGTCCGATAAAGAGCGTCATTCTGCCCATGACGGTTGCGCCGAACATTGCGCCGAAGCCTATCATAAGAAACCATCTGCCTGCCATCGCTGTGTGCTTAATTGCGCTGCTCTTGTGATCGAAGCTGAAGAAGAAATATGACATTGAGGCAAAAAGTATCACATAGAACACTACTATATTCAATGTGTCCCAAACCGTCATGCCGCCGCCTGTGATCGGTTTCATCGATGCGCCGATCTGCGGGAAGTAGATCTGATAAAACTCTCTGAACGCGCCTCCCGCGCCAAGGCCCATGAACAGCCCGAAGATCACCCGGCTCACCCATGCATGTTTGCGGCTGTACATAAAGTAGAACATGCTTCCCAGGACCGCGGCGAATACCCAATACCACTGACCGTCGTTGACCATCAGTTTCCACCATTTCGGGTAGACGACTTCGTTCCAGGTGACATACATGCCGTAACCTGAGGCAAGCCCGATAAACACGTGCTCAAAGAACCTGTAGAATTTATTTTCAGCATAGAGTACGCTGTAGATAGCGAACGTAGATATTGCGCCGCACCATATTGTAATTGCGCTTGTGTGGGCTGAAAGCCAATTAGCCATTTCGCCGACCTCCTCGCCCCGCACGGTTTGCGGCGAAGTATCCGATATTTCCGATTATAAGAAGCACTATTATGAATATATGAGCCGTAGAAAGCGCCCATGACGCCGCCGAGGAGTATGTCGGCTTGTCTCCCATTCCCAGCAGAGTCTCGTACTGCGCCGCGCCTATTACTCCGTTGAGCATTCCTTTCAACTGTCCCGAATCAAGGTAAGGGTAAGCCTCCGCAGCCATAACGGCAGTCGGGCAATAGACCAGCGGGATATTATTGGGCATATTGAAGTATGCTATCCATGTCGGCACTGTTCCGCTTGCCGTCGTTTCGACCACGGCTCCAATCTGCTTGGCGCTCTTGATATTTTTCGTCGCCGGTATATCGGCGAGCTTCGTGCCGTATTTGTCCTGCTTGATCACACTCTGGAAATCCTTAGCCATTCCGCTTATGATCACGTATACCGGCCCCGGGTTGTATCCGAGATCGACCCAGTCGCGGCCATATTTCTTGCCCATCTGCTTTGAGATTTTCTTGCCTATCTTGCTGACAAGTTCCGCTCCGACGGGGTCCCAGGTTATAACCGCGAACTTCGTGCCCTTCCTGAACAGGTGGCGCATCATCACCTCGATCTGAGGGCCGTTCTCGGCCACCGTTCCGGCATCGAAATAGCTGGACAATATCACGAGCTTGTCGTTTGGCACTGCCTGAACCGTGTTATAGGCGTTTTGCACTTCTTTAAATATAGTGTGCGGGTGCTTTGCCGGTCTGCGCACCAGCGGAATTATTATCACCAGCGCCACCAACAGATACAAAATGCGCCTGTCTATGTTTTGTAGTTTTGCGAATATATTCATTTATAACTGCCTGTCGAAGTAACTGCCTCTCTCAAGGTTCAGCCATATTCTTAGTCCCATCGCCAGCGCCCCGACAGCCACTCCAAAGGCTATCGCGCGCTGGACCGCCATGTTCGGCCATATCAGCAGCCAGTA